>DXDO01000178.1 GCA_019115425.1 Candidatus Agathobaculum merdigallinarum
CATAGGCGTTCAGGTTCAACAGGGCGGTAGACGTGGACATCTTTGCCGCGTAGTAGCCCTGATCGTTTTCCAGCGTATACGTTGTGATTGCTTCCAGCTCTTCCCGTGGAATAGCTGCGGTAAACAGGCTGTTCACAAAGGTATAGCCTGTCGTTACATCCATGTTGATAATATCCGAAAGGTTGGTTTTTGCGGTTTCAAAATTGCGCATCTGGGTTGACAGCTCGGTTTCCAGCGTTTCCACCGTTTTTTCCATCTTGTCGATATCCGCTTGCGTGGCGTCGCCCGTGCGCAGACGCATCTGGTTGCGTTCCAGCTCCTCCCGCGCTGTCTCCAAACGCTCTTTCGTTAAAGCAACCTTTTCCTGCAATATGTAAGCGTCAAGATAGGCAGTATTTACCTCCAACAGCGCCGCATATCGCAGATCCTCCAGCTCATGCTGCATGGTTGTGATATCTGCTTGCAAGGTGATCGGCTTGATCTGCAGGTCATACTCCTCGGTCATGTTCAGCTTTTCCGGGAATTTGAAGCTAAGCAGCGGCGTCCAACGGAACGAAGTCAGGTTCTTGACCTTGGCCTTGATTGCGTCGACTGCTTCCACATATTTCATTTTCTGCAAAGTGATCTCGTTGCTCTGCTTAGAGATATCGGAGCTGTTTGAAACAGCAAGCGCCTGCGCCTGCGCAAGCAGCAGCCTTTGCTCGGCCGCCGCTGCTTGGGGCGGACATACCGCCGATAGAAGCGCCGCCGCAGCCATCAGGCCGGTCAGTCGCCGCGTCCAGTTCCGCAGTCTCATATTGCGCCTCCTTCCCTGCAATTATCCCCGCTCACTCCGCCTTGGAGATAGCGTAAAAATCAAACTGATCCCCGTTTTCCTCGCTGGTGTAGAAGGTGTAGAGCAAACCTTCCCACGCAAACGAATGGATATATGCACTATAATTCTGGTCATAGCCCGTGACATTGACCGCTTCTTCAAACGCGGCCTCTGTCTGCATATCCACCTTACTGAAACGCAGCGAGCTATCTCCCTGCAGGCGGTTGATCGTCACCGCCTCGCCCAGCAGCACGGGGGTTGCGCCCTCATATTCGCTGAGCCCCAAACTTGCGGCAACCTCGCTGATGGTAGTGCAGGTCACACCGTCCAGCAGCACTTCGGTCGCCGGGATAAAGACCGTATCGACCGTCCACTCCGGTTCAAGTGATTCCGAACCATCCTTCAGGCCGCAAACTACATTGATTTCCTTCATATCGATGCAAGACTCCGTATCCGTGGAGTACAGCGTCTGCGCGCCCGTATACATGGCGGCAACCTCAGCCATGGTTTTGCCGAGCAGCTCATCGTACACAATGCCGCCATTTCGGAAATTGCCGGTGTACACTGCGCCGCCGCCTGTCCCGTATAACGTGCCCGCACCCATTCGTTCACCGCGGGAATATTCTCCCTCGTATTCGAGCACACCGTTCATGCGGTATTCCTTACCTGTCCCATCATACAGATTATCAACAAAGTTACCCGTGTACCGAACACCTGCGCCCGGATAGTACAGCGTGCCCGCGCCGTTGTATTTGCTGCCGGAGAAAGCGCCTTCATACACCAGTGCGCCGTCGGCATTATACAGCGAACCGCTTCCTTCAGCCGCACCTTTGTCCACCGCCCCGATGTAAGCGACATAGCCATCTTGTGCGGTTACACGTACATTGCCGCTGTAAAACTTCAGTACGATCGAATCGTACCGATAAGTCGGGATACCCTGCCCGCCCTTTCCGATCCAGCCCGAGCCAACCTGCCACAACACGACCAGACAAACCACGCACAGCGATATGACCACCGCATACGCCAGCCGCTTGCTGACCAGCCACCGGAATACCGGATAATAGTCCTTCTTATCCTTGGGCCGTACGTCGAATAGTTTGGTAAAAAACTGACGCAGGCTGGAGATGACCTTGGTTTGCCAGAAAGAGGGGGTCAGCAGCAGCCGAACCTTGTTCCATAAAGAGGTAGCCTTTGCCCGGAATGCAGAAAACAGGGTATCAAAAAGCTTTTTCACAGGGCTTCAGGCCTCCTTTTCTCATTGGGATATCCGGTCAGTGAGAAATGCCGAACAGATCGTAGCAGGCTTCCTCACCAACACCAGCGTTAAAGTAATGCTCGCACGCAAACAGATACCAGCGCGCAATGCCGTCCTCCGGACAAAGCCGCAGGATTGCAAGGAACAGGTTCCTTGCCAAATAGAAATCGTTTTGGTAGAAACAGCGGATCGCTTCCTGCAGGCGGGGATCGTACTGCTCGCGCTTGGCGCGCTCCAACTCGCCGTAGCAGTCAAGCACCTCGTAAAGCTTGCACATCCCCTTGTCCTCCGACGAGGAGAAGAAACCGATATAGCGCGTGCTGAATCGCTCGGTCAGCGTTTCGAGGAACGCATCCGTCACCACCAGACGGCAGCCGGTTTCCGCAAGCTGCGCCAGCTTTCCGGTGAAGAAGCTGACCTCGGCCGAAGCGAGATAGGGGAACGCTTCGTCCTCCGCTCCGGCCACACCGTACAAGAAACGCGCGTTGTGCAGCAACGCAAAGCAATCCTGCGCGCCCTCTACAGCCGCGTTTTCACCCAGCAAATTCACCAGCGCATGCACACCCTTATCCGGTTCCTCCGTGAACAGTACGCGGATAGCATTCAGGTCAAAGCCGCTGGTCAGCAGCACGCCGCCCTGCGGGCGGATATTGCTGCTGATGGCTCGAAAGCAACGATTTACATAGTCCATAAAGGCCTTGTCGTCCAGCGCGGCGCGCATACGCGCAGCGCCCGCGACTGTGATCAGGCCAATCGCCCCATCCGCCGCGGTTAGATCGCCGCAGGACACCTCGGTAATCGTACCGCGGCCGAGCAGACGTTCCAGTCCCTGTGGAACGAAGCGCTGACAAGACGCTAAGGTCATATTCATCTCATAATCACGGATCGCCATGCCAACGGCCAGCTCCTGCAACGAACGCCATAGCCGACCCAGCTCGTCATCCGCGCATTTGATCTCATCCAGATTGGTATCGCCGATTGCCAGTCGATCCATCTGCTCGGCCAACGAACCAATTGGCCGCAGAGTATGCCGGATCAGCATTGTCAGCGCCAGCACACACAACACGAATATCAGTACGGCGCAGCCCAGAAACAGGCCCAGCCATCCGGTATTCCACCATGGTCCGCCAGCCTCTGTCACCACAAACGCCAGCACAGCGGTCATTTCCCCTGCCTGCCGCACCGGAACGGCGCTCAGGCTGGCTGCACGACCATCCAGCGTAAGACGGCTATTGGTTGAAAATCCACGCTCCATCGTGGACTCCACACTGCGCAGCAGCTCAGCATTAGATGCCAGCCCATCCTGTGAAATGTATAGTGGCGCGGCCATTCCATCCTCGCGGGTCGTATAGACCGCGCAAGCCACCATCACACCGGTGTCCTCCGCCGTATCGAGCATACCCTCCATCAGTTCCTGCGTCTCGTTACTGTTTGTCAGTCCATTCCGCTGCAACACGGCAGCGGCGTTTTGCGCATGCCAGGAGGCGTTCTCTTCATTTTTGACATTGTTCAGCCGGAATATTGCACCGACGCAAAGCAACGTCATCGCCGCAAAAAACACAGCCGACAATCCAATTGCTGCCACGGTCATCCGATTGCGCAGTCGGTGCTGCTGTATCGTGCGGTAAACAAACGCTGCAAGCAGCAGTACCGCCAGCATGATCACCGCCGTCATCGCCATGGCCGGCCAGCGGAGCTGAAACCGGATAGAGAACGGCACTTCCAGCCGTTCAATCAAGCTGACATCTTCGCCCTCTGAACGAGCCAGCGCCACCCTGCCCTCCTCCGTGCAGACACGTATCACCAGCTGGCTGACGGTCGCCGCACCGGAAAGCACAGTTTCAGACATCTCCCGCTCGCGCAGACGCGATGCGGTTCCGGTCAGGAAATCACCCTTCTGCGCGCCGCGTGCCCAAAGATAGCCGTCTGACGCGTAAAGCCCGCTTACCGGCGCGCTTTCCTCCGACACGCTTATCTCCTCAACAGACAACCCTCTGGTACGGATCAGTGTCCCGTCCGATCGAAGCGCACACATTGTGTCGCCGCCACCGCATACAGCGGTGAGCACCTTACCGCCCGCCGGCACATCTGCCGCCGCAACCGACAGCATCTCGCGCTCCTCTTTTTCCAGATCAAGGCGGTATAGTGCCAGCGTATCGATTTGTTCTCCTGCCTTGCTGCCCTTGCCTACACAAGTAAGGTACAACATACCATCCGATACGGAAAGGTCGGTCACCCGCACATCGCCCATGTGATCACTGTACAGCAGAGCGGCCTCACCACTTGCCATATCCAGCTGGACCAGCTCCCATCCGTCCATGGATGCCAAGCGCCCGTTTCCGTAGCGACGGATAAAATAGATGTGACCATCCGCCACCGCTACCGGTCCTACCGCGCTCACGCGACCGTCCGCACGGCTGTCTTCCTCATAGCAGTACAGCACACGACCTTCCCTATCCGCAGACAGGATGCGCGAATGCGCGCCGTCGTTTGCCGTCATATATACATTACCATCCGCATCGAACGTCATATCCGCCGAAACATCCTCGAGTGGAAGCACGTCCAACGGCAGAAACAGAGCGCACAGGACTCCAAGCAGCAGCACAAGCAGCCCGATCCAAAGCCCTTTTTTTCTCATTGCGGCATTCTCCCCTTTGTTCCGCCCGCAGCGGATAGTTTACCCTCTTCCGTCCAGCCGTTCAGTGCCGACCACATCCATCGAATGCTCAAACAGACGGAACAGCGGCACATCACCGAAAATCAACTGGGACAGAAGGACCAGCACCGTAACGATTACGATGACCACCGAAGCTGCCAGCAGCCAGCGGAACCAGCGATCCCTATTGCGCAGCCATATTCCCTTGAGCCGCTTACGCAGCGACGGCTTGCGCTCGGGCACCACGGTCAACCGGATATCACGATACAGCTCGGTCAAGCTTTGATAGGCGGACTTTTCCAGTTTCATATGCAGCAGCTTCATGCTCTTCAATCGATGATTCTGCTCAAGCAGATCAAGCACCTGACTGACGCACAGGTCAGTGCATACCGTTTCATCATCCGCCGGATCGAGCTGGGACAGATCGACCGCATAAGTGAAATAGATTGTGCCGTCCTGCGCAATATTCACACAGTCCTGTTCGAGCAGGCAGCAAAGCAGCGGAAACGGCAGCGGACTGGACAGGCACGCCATGACCAGATCGATGCTGATGCGCTCGCGCTCCTGCACACTAGATGCATGTCCTGCCGCAAAGCGCCGCAACGGACGCGGAGGCTGGTAATCAAACAGGAAACACATACTCTCACCCTCGGCAAACCGAGCGATGAAAGGGGCTTCCCCTTCCAGCAGCTCGCGCGGCATGTTTTCAAACAACTCCAGCAGCGTTCTGACACATGCCCGGTCGCGTACCACCCATAGCGTGTACTTTGCCCCGATTGGCGAACGGAGATCACGGCAGACCAGAACGTCATTCTGTGTGCCACGCAGCGCCTCGTGAATGGGCTCAAGCAACATATTCTCCGCACGGTATATCAATGAACCCATCCCCCTTCCTTTGCGCTGTACTTCGTTATTCCGCCGGCTTGTCCTGTTCCGGCTCGTCTATCTTTTTAACCACCGCATAAGCATAGGTGCTGATCAGCGGATCTGCCGTGCAGGCGATTCGTATCTCGTAAACACCCTCGCGTGACGGCGCGGTATACACGCCGTCCGTCGTAATCTCGCCCGACCCTTTTTCGGTGAGCGCATAGGTCAGCGTACACGGCTCCATGTTATGGAACCGAACGTTGATATACCGGCTTTCTCTTGTGCCCATGACGATCGTAGGCGGCACAGGAGCAATACGCTTGCCCTTGATATCGCGCTCCAGCTTATCACCCACGCTCGGGATCTTGTAAGCCATCCAGCGCAGAACGAGCAGCACATTGTCGGTCTCCTCCTGCATTCTGGCGGCAACCATAAAGCTGCCCCGATCACTCATCACCTTGACCGCCAGCTCCGCCCGCGGCACAGGCACAGACTCGTTTGCAAACAGCTCAGCGTTGCCGTAAATAATGCTGCGCGAGGGCTGCCCGGTTTTGGAGTCCTCCGCTAGGTATTCAAACCCAAGGCTGACGAACACATCCCCCTTGCCAAGCCCATGCATGATCTCGTCCGAGTAGAAAATCCGCCCCGGACGCGCATCCCGGCTTACCGGAATCTCGCATAGCCCGGTGGTAAAAAGCGGCTCGCGCGGCATGAGCTGGTTGGCAGTCTGCCCGTTTTCCGTTTCTGCAGGCCGCATGATATGGTACGACTCATTCGCACCGCCGTAATAAGTACGCAGTTCACGCCGCTGTGCTTCCTCCAGATTGGTATGCACATACTGCTTGATGCCGTTTTCTCGCACCGATTCAATCATGCAATTATTCTGCGTGCGCTGAAGCGTCATCTCAGCCAGACAGATATAATCCGCTCCGGCGGCCAGCGCGCGGCTCTCCAGGCTGACCCTCGCAAGCTCACGATCGATGATCTCCTCCAGCCCCGTCGGCTCGACCACAGCACGCGCCGTCAGCTTTTCTCCCAACTGCACCCGCTGCCCATCCAGACGGATATCCAGTCTGCCGGGCTCAGAAATCACCACAGAATCCTCCGCAGGGCGCTCCTGTGCGGTCAGCCATACGCTGCGCTCAATCCGCTCACCACGGGCAGGCGTAAAGTCCGCCACCGTGATTTTGGTCTCATGCGACCCATCCTCCGCCGCCAGCGCGGGTGACTGCAGCGTACACTCCATGAAGAAGGAACGCTGGTTGTCGGAGAGTTTTGTTACGGAAACCGTCATCCGCACCCTACTTCCGCACGGGATAAAAGCAGGGATGCTCAGCTCCACTGCATAGTCCTCATCCATATAAAGCGGTATGCGGCTGAAAAATTCATTTTCCGGCGGTTCGGGTCGGATTGCCTGATCCGCGTCCAGCAGCACCAGCGACACGCCTTCACGCAGACGGTTCATTTCATATTCTTCCTGATCCCGACGATTGACCGTATAGACCGGCTGCTCTGGCGTTTCCTGATAGCGAAGACACAGGCAGGCACGATCACTCTCCAGTTGCTCGAACCCCTCGATCATGCTGAGTTTGCGCACGATCGAACTGTCCAGCACCAGCTCCCGCCCCAGACTATCCAGCGCAACGCCGGATTCAACCATCAGCGAAACGTCATCCAGCGCATATACACCGAGCCCACAGACAATGCCCGCACCAAACAGCATTTCGTTGAGAAAACGCCGTTTATTCCCTTCATAGGTTTGCTCGGCCTGAAAATCCGCCGAAGTCAGCAGCTTTCCAACGTAGTATCGGTTTCGTTCAAAAGGAAAAAGCTGTTTGTTGTTCAAAGCAAGCACCCCATTTTCTCAAAACCAGTGTGAGGAATGCGCAGAATCCTCCCCATACCGGTCTGTTAATCCTGCGCAGACCGCGAAGCCATATCTCATCAATCTACCGCGGTCTGCATCATCATTACTGTATGATTATACCACATCTTTCGACAAGAAAAATTAAAGATTATCTAAAAGCAGCGCACGCACCGACAAAAAATACACAGCCCGGTTTTCCGAGCTGTGTACACCGCTTCGTTTTTTATGTAAGGGCAACGCCGCTTTGCTGTTGTTAAAAAGCAGCTCCGATACCAGAAAACACGATACCGAGGCCTGCGAAAACAGATCGCAAAATTGAATAAGCCTCTCTTTTTGCACTGTTGTGCGGTGTTGCCTAAGGAATCATCCTGTCTTTTTCATCTCATCCATCGCAACGGATGCCTGATAGGACTCTGTCGGCTCCGCTATTTCCAGCGTATCAGGTGTTTCCGCCGGCTGCATTGCCGCTATTTCCGCTGTCTCTGTCCCGCACTGCCCAATTGGCAGGCACAACTCAATGCGCATACCACCGCCTAGGCTGCTTTCCGCCGTGCATCTGCCTCCATGCGCCTGCGCGACGATCCCTACCAGATGCAGGCCATGCCCGCTGCCGCTCATTCCATGGGTATTCGAACCGCGGAAGCCGTTTTCAAAAATATGCGATGCCTGCAGGCTTTCCATGCCAAGACCATCGTCCCGGCAGACCAACCGGACATCCGTTCCGTCCCGCGTGAGGACAAACGTCACCGTTCCCGAGCGCCCCATATACTTCATCGCATTTTCCAACAGGTTGTCGATCACATGCTGCAACAGCACAGGATCTGCACTAACCGATATGGTAGGTTCCGGCGAGATAAACTGAATCTCTATCCCCTTCTCCCGTGCCAACGACCGGCAGTCCTCCAAATCCCGGTTGATGAAATCGACCAAGTCAAACGACATCCGCTGCAAGCTGGCGGTCAGATCCGCTTCCCCGTCCTGCACAGCCGCCAGATTACGCGAAATGATTTCATTGATGTAACGCAGTCTGTCAGATATCTTGGTCAGGTATTCTTTTGCTTCATCCGCATCGTCAATGGCATTGTCGCGCAGCAAATCGGCATAACCAGCCGCCACCGAAACCGGCAGCCGCAATTCATGAGAAAGACGGCTAAGCAGATTAGCATTGCGCTCTTCGTTCGCTTTCTTCTGCTCCACCAGCATACGATGGGCTGCCGCGCGCTCCGCTTCTACCTGCCGCGCCGCAGTTTCCCGCTCCTGTTCTATCTGCCCGCCAAGCTGCCGGCTTCTTTCTTTCTCACAATCCAACTCTCTGGCAAGCGCCTCGCGCACGCGCTCGCTCTCACGCAAGCGAATCGAATACGCGATGATGATCGCACCCGCCGCCGCACCGCCAAACACACCCCATCCGCTTATCAGGCGCATACTACCCAAAGCACACAGCAGCACCACAGCAGCGATAACGGCCGCCCATGTGATATACAGCCGCCGCTTACTCTGTCTTTCTGCCATCCCTGCTTCACCCCTTTTACTCAATAGCATCTTTTCCGTTAACTTTGCTATTATAGTATACTGCTTTTTGACAAGATGCGCAATCCTTCTCCCGTTTTTATTCCTCTTCATCCCATCCAATTCCTCATTTGTGCAAAATTGATGCTCGTTTGCGCGAAATAATAGATTGACACAAGAAATGCGACATGATATTCTGAAACAAAATACATATATAATATATGATGGTATTAAAGATACTTTATTTGTGGCGGATCGCTGCACCGCCCGCTGTGGTCAACGATCCGCCATCTGCGCGCTAACAGTCCGGAGGGATAACTGGTATGATTAAAATTCTTGTCGTTGAGGACGACCCTGACCTTTCCAATATTATTCGTGTGCATCTGCGCCGCGCAGGCTATGTTCCCACCGCCGCCTATTCCAGCGCAGAGGCCGCGCAACTGCTGGACCACGAATCCTTTGATCTGGTCATTCTGGATGTTGTCCTTCCCGACAAACGCGGTGTGGAGCTATGCGCACAGGTGCGCAAAAAATCGCAATGCCCCATTATCTTCACCAGTTGCCTGGACGACAGCCAGACCATCATCCAAGCGCTGCAGTGCGGTGGAGATGATTATATGGTCAAACCGCTCAATTACGACGAAATGCTGGCGCGAATCGAGGCAAATCTGCGCCGCCAGCATACGGTCACACAGCCCCTGCCGCCCAACATCCGACAGTATTCCCATTTCGTCATTGATACAGCGCGTCACTGTGTGCTGCTTGGCGGCCCTGATGGTCAGGAGGTAGCGCTTTCCTCCATTGAATATGAACTGCTGCTGTATTTCTCTGACCATCCCAATACGCTGCTGCTGTACAACGAGCTGTACCGCCATATCTGGAAAGCGGACAGCATCGGTGATACACGCACCGTTATGGTACATATTTCAAACCTACGTAAGAAGATCGATCCCAACCACACCGGCATAATCCAGACTGTCCGCGGGGCCGGATACATCTTCAACGCCGTGCCGTCCACCAATGGAGGTAGCCTGTTATGAAATTCAGCCAGATGTTCTCCCCCGCCTCCGCTCAGCTCCCTTTTGACAGCTACGCACAA
>DXDO01000179.1 GCA_019115425.1 Candidatus Agathobaculum merdigallinarum
CACCGTGCGCAGACGGCCGGCGCCCAAACCGAACGAACCCTCGCGGAAGCTGTCCGGCACGGCCATCAGCGCTTCCTCTGCGGTGCGCATGATGAGCGGCAGGATCATGATCGCCAGCGTCATGCCGCCCGCGATCAGCGAATAGCCCCAGTGCAGCTGGGTGACAAAGAACAGCATGCCGAACAGGCCGTACACGATGGACGGAATGCCGGAGAGCGTTTCGGTCGTAATGCGGATGACATTGACCAGCTTGTTGCCGCGCTTTGCGTACTCATTCAAATAAATCGCGGTAAACAGGCCGAGCGGCACCGCGATGACCAGCGCGAGCAGGGTCATTTCGATGGTGGTGATGATGGCCGGCATCATGGAGACATTGTCCGAATTATAGGTCCACTCAAACAGCGAGGGCTTGAGGTTCGGGATGCCGTTGATCAAAATATACGCGATCAGGAACAGCAGCGCGGCAAAGGTGATCACCGCCGCGCCGTATACCAGGCCCTTCTGCACCCGCGCTTTAGTGCGTCCGTACATCTTTTTGGGCTTTTCCGCAGCTTTTACTTCGGTTTTTTTCGCAGTGGTTGTCGCTTCGGTCGTCATGCGTTCTTCCTCCTTTTGAGCACCGAGAAGCACAGGTTAATCAGCAGGATGAACACGAACAGCACCACGCCCGTGGCGATTAGCGCCTCGCGGTGCAGGCCGGTCGCATAACCCATCTCGATGACGATGTTCGCCGTCATGGTGCGGATGCCCTTGAGCAGGCTGCCGGTCAGACGCGGTTGGTTGCCCGCCACCATGATGACCGCCATGGTCTCGCCGATCGCGCGGCCGATGCCGAGCACGATCGCCGCCAGAACACCGGATTTCGCCGCCGGCAGCATGACCGAAAACACCGCGCGCTCGTGCGTCGCACCCATGGCGACCGCGCCCTCATAATACGCGCGCGGCACCGCGCGCAGCGCAGCTTCGGAGACACCGATGATGGTCGGCAGGATCATAATGCCGAGCAGGATAGACGCGGACAGGATGGTCGAGCCGGACGAGATTTCCGCGCCGAAGAACGTCGCCACCTCAAGCACGGCCGGCGCGATAACGACCATGCCGAAAAAGCCGTACACGATGGACGGGATGCCCGCCAGCAGCTCGGTGCAGGGCTTCAAAATGCCGTAAATGCGCTTCGGGCAGTAGAACGCCATGAAGATGGCGGTCAGCAGGCCGATCGGCACGCCGACAACGATCGCGCCCGCGGTGATATAGATGCTGCCGACGATCATCGGCAGGATGCCGTAAATGTCATTGCCCGGCCGCCAGCTTGTGCCTGTCAGGAAGTTGAGCAGGCCGATCTCTTTCATGGCCGGAATGCCGTTTGCGAACAGGAATATGCAGATCAGAGCGACCGCCAGGATGGAGGCCAGCGCGCAGATCAGGAACACGCCGTGCATCACATTTTCCCGCAGGTCTTTCCATTTGCTCTTCTGCCGGGTCAAGGAATCGTTCATGTATGTTTCACCCCATAGACAGCGGGAAAGGGCGAAACCCGATTCCGCCCTAAATTCCCTGTTCTTCTTGTACTTACGCCGCTACGTCAGCCCAGTCGGTGGTCTCGCCGACGTAGATGCTGCGGATCTGATCCATGGCCAGATTCTCGACCGTGTTCGCATTGTTCACGATAACCGCGATGCCGTCCATTGCGATCGCCTGGCCGTTCAGTTCAGCCGCTTCCTCGTCCTTCAGTTCGCGGGACGCCATGCCGATGGCAAAGGTGCCGTCCATCGCACCGGTCATGCCGGAGGTGGAGTCCGAGGTCTGCAGTTCGATCTGTGCATTCGGGTTGACCGCCTTATACGCCTCGATCAGCTTTTCCATCACCGGAGATACCGAAGAGGAGCCGCCTACTGCGATCTGGCCGGAGGAGCCGTCCGAAGTGAACGCTTCCGCCGCGTCGTTCACGGTGATGTAGCCTTCCTCTTCCACGATGGCCTGGCCGTCCGCGCTCATGATGAAGTTGATGAAATCCGCCGCAACGCCGGTCGGCTCGCCCTTGGTCGCAATGTTGAAGGGACGGGAGAGCTTGTAGTCGCCGCTCTTTACGTTGTCAACCGTGGCCTCCACGCCGTCAACCGTAACCGCCTTAACGGTCTCGTTCAGGGAGCCGAGGGAGATGTAGCCGATCGCAGCCTCGTTGCCCGCAACCGTGGTCAGAACCGCGTCGGTGCGGTTTGCGATCTCGGCCTCAACGGTGGTGTTGTCGCCGTTGTCGTCCTCAACGCCGGTCAGCTCGACGAACGCGCCGCGGGTGCCCGAGCCGTCCTCACGGGACACAACGTGGATCGCGCCGGACGTGCCGGTGGACTCAGTACCGGTGTTGGTAGTACTCTCAGCAGAATCATTGTTACCGCCGCAGCCTGCCAGCGCGCCGCACAGCATCAGGCCTGCCAGCAGCAGGGATACACTCTTTTTCATGATCAATATGTCTCCTTTGCATTTTGTTCGTTTTCGTTACAAGAATATCTTACGGAGATTATGTAAAATCCAAAAGACAAGGTTTGTTAAATCCATGTTAAATGCAAAACCTTGTGTAAAGTGCGCAAAAAAAGACGGAGAAGCCCTCACTTCGCCGTCTTTTTACCTATATCCACTGCTTTTGTGCGGCGCTTCCCGCGTTGTATGCGTGGCTGACAGGGGCATACTGCGTCCGCCTGCGCCGCGTATTCCATAATGAACACATCCACCAGCGAAGCTGGTGGTTGTCACTATGCGGGCATAGCCCTTTGTTCCTCGCGGACGCGTGCAACGCGTAATACGGTCTGCCAGTTGCGTAAAGACTGTTACTTGCCGCCCGTGAACG
>DXDO01000180.1 GCA_019115425.1 Candidatus Agathobaculum merdigallinarum
GTCCCAGCAGAATGGATAATGTTTTCGGATCCATCCCCTGCTCCATCGCCCGGGTTGCAAAAGTATTTCTTAGTAGGTGCGAAATACTCTGGGTTTATTCAAAATACATTTACAGCCCATATTTTCCCAAAAAGCATTACAAATACCCTGTATTCATAAAAACGGCGGCAATGCGTATCTGCATTCCTACAGCCCCAAGAATGGGGTGGTTTTCTTCATTGCCGGCTGCGCCGAAAACGAAAACGGCACGGAAGGCCCTCTGCGGTCTTCCGTGCCGTTGTTTTATCGAGCAATCTATGGCGATTCCGGACGCTGGTAAAAACCGGAATCGCGATCTTTTTCAAGCAACCCCTAGGCGCTCTCCAGCGCCGCCAGGTTTTCCACACGGGTGCATACCCTTTGCAGCAGCGCGCTGTCATGGCTGACCACCAGCAGCCCCAAATTTCTGCGCTCCGCCTCCTCAATCAGGAAATGCCAAAGCTGCGCCTGGGTCGCCAGATCGAGCATGGCGGATATCTCATCGCACAGCAGAAAGCGTGTCTCCGGATGCAGCGCGCGT
The DNA here is from genome assembly GCA_019115425.1 of Candidatus Agathobaculum merdigallinarum. Classification (GTDB taxonomy): domain Bacteria; phylum Bacillota; class Clostridia; order Oscillospirales; family Butyricicoccaceae; genus Agathobaculum; species Agathobaculum merdigallinarum. The sequence goes on from DXDO01000180.1 coordinate 560, forward strand.
GCGATGCAGAACCGCTGCAATTCCCCGCCGGACAGCTCGGCGGGAAACCGCCCCATCCATGCTTTTTCGATGTGCAGCGCCTTTTCCAGCCGTTCCTCAACCCCACCTGCTTCAGCCAGCGTGTCCCCCAGCCGCAGCAAAGGGTCTACTACGGTTTCCGGATGCTGCCACACCATCTGCACAGGGCACACGCCGCCGTATGCCCGAAGCGGCCTGCCGTCCAGCAGGATCTCGCCCCGCTGCGGCTGCTCATATCCTGCCAACAGGCGGCACAGGGTGGTCTTTCCCGCGCCGCTGGGAGCCTGCAGCCCCAGCCGCTCGCCGGATTCCAGCGACAGGCTGCACTCCCGCAGCACCGGTCTGTTCCGCTTACCCGCATAGCCAAAGGTTATCCTCCGCGCCTCCAGCTTCACTGCAATTCCTCCTCTGCTTCAGGATGCAGGCACCTCACCATCCCGCCGCGCAGCGGACGCAGCGGGATGGTCTCCGCCGCGCCGCAGTCTGGGCGGCGGTTTGCACACTGACCGGCAAAAGGGCAGCCTGTCAGCGCCATATCGGGATACGGCTGGCTGCCCGCCAGCGATACAAAGCCGTTTTGGGGAACCGCGTTCCACAACGCCTTGGTGAAGGGATGCCGCAGCCGCGCAGGGTGTGCAAAATCCTGTGCATCCGCTTCCTCCATGGTTTGACCGGCGTAAAACACCGTAACGCGGTCCGCGATCGTCAGCGCAAGCTCCAGATCGTGCGTGATCAGCAGCACGCCCGCGCCCTCTCCGGCAAGCTCCTTGAAATGCCCCAGAATACGCGCCGCCGCGCGGGCGTCCAGCCCGGGGATCGGCTCGTCCGCAATGATGAGCTGGGGCTGCTCGATAACTACGGACGCGATCAGCACCCGCCGCGCCATGCCGCCGGATAACTCAAACGGATAGAGATCTTCGGTCTCCGGCCCCAGGCCGTACCGCGCGAGCGCGGCGCGGCAGCGCGCCTTTGTTTGCGCATCTCTGCGCCCCCTGCACAGCTGCGCGCCGACCTTCATCAGCGGGTCGAGGTAGGTCACGCCCTGCGGCACCAGCGCGATTTCCTTCCCGCGCAGTTTCTCGGCGCGGGACGCGGTCAGCGGCGTACCCTCGTATAAAATTTCGCCCTCCATGTGGCTGTTGTACGGCAGAAGCCCCAGAATCCCGTGCGCCAGCAGGCTCTTTCCCGAACCGCTGGCACCCACGACCGCCACCACTTCCCCCTGCCGGATGGACAAGGACAGGTCCTGGATGACGGGCAGCTTTGTCTGCCGCAGGCCGCCGCTGTATTGGGTAAATGATATCGACAGTCCCTTGATCTGCAAAATCGGTTCCATCGTGTCCTCCTTATTCATGCACGCTGGCGGGGTCCAGCAGGCGGCGCAGCCGCTCTCCCGACACCGCGAACAGCATGACCGCCAGAATCAGCATAAGCCCTGGGAACAGCGCCAGCCACCACCGGCCGGTCGTCAAATACTGCATACTCTCGGACAAAATCACGCCAATCGCGGGCTGCTCTGAGGGCAGGCCGAAACCCAGAAAGGTCACGCTGGCCTCGTGCAGAATGGCGTGCGGGAACAGCAGGATCAGTCCGGTCAGAAACTGTGGCAGCAGATGCGGAAGCAGGTGATTGCGCACGATCCGTCCCTTTGACACACCGAGCTTTTGCGCCGCAAGGATATATGGCGCCTGCCGAAGCTGTATCACCTCACCGCGGATGACGCGCGCAAGGCCGGTCCAGTGGCTAAGCGCCACGCCTGCCACCACGCCGGTAAAGCCCCGTCCGCACGCGATGGAGATCAGCATGACCAGCAGGATATGCGGAATGCCCATGACCAAATCAATGCACCAGGAAACCGCCGCGTCCACTTTACGGCCGAGCGTCGCCGAAGCAATGCCGAGCGCCAGCGCGATCAGCGCGCTGACCGCGGCGGTCAACAGGCCGATGCGGATGCTGAGCGACAGGCCCGCCAGCGTGCGCGCGAGCATATCCCGCCCCATCCAGTCCGTGCCGAAGGGGTATTCCGGACAGGGCATGCGGTTTGTCTGCGAAAAGTCGGTTTGCATTGCGCGCGGCTCAAGCAGAATGCCCGCCACCGTCACCGCCGCGAGCAGAACAGCCGCGCCAATCAGCAGGAGCACCATGCCCTGCCGCCGGTTCAACCGTTTCATCCGCGCGCCGCCCCCCTCCGGATGCGCGGATCAACCGCGCCGTACAGCAGGTCGGCGATCAAATTGCCGCCGAACACGATGGCAGAGGTGATGAGCGTGATCCCGAGCAGCAGCGGCAGGTCGCTGCCAAGCCCGGCGGTCACCGCCGCCTGCCCCAGCCCCGGGTAGGAAAACACCTGCTCTACGAGCACCGACCCGCCGATGATCTCGCTGATCGATCCAAACTGCAGGGTGATCGCGGGCAGGGCGACATTTCGCAGCCCATGCCGCAGGGCGATCGCAAGGCCGGATTCGCCCCGCGCGCGGGCGAACAGAACGTAGTCGCTTTCCAGCACGTCCACCATCTTCTCGCGGGTGTGCAGGGCGATGTTCGCCACGCCCGTGATGCTGAGCGTCAGCGCGGGCAGGACGGCATGATACAGCCGGTCCGCGATGCCGACGCTCGCCGCATCCATGCCGATGGGCACGGACAGCCCGATCGGGAACCAGCCCAGCCAGACCGAAAACACCATCAGCAGCAGCAGCGCCAGCCAGAACGTCGGGGTGCTGGAAATCACAAAGCAGTAGCCGCGCACCAGCTTGTCCGGCCATCTGCCCCGCCAGTATCCGGCCGCCACGCCGAGCGCCGTGCCCAGCACGCCCGAAATCACCCATGCCGCGAGCAGCAGCCACAGCGAGCTTTGCAGCCGCTCCGCGATGATGTCGAGCACCGGCCGGCGGTACAGGAGCGACACGCCGAAGTCGCCGTGCAGCACGCTCCCCAGCCAGCCGAGGTAGCGCTCGACCGGCGGGGTGTCCACACCCCAGTAGGCCTCGAGCTGCGCCACCTGCTCCTCGCTCATCGAGCCGAGCGCGACCTGCCCCACGTTGGTTTGCAGCGGGTCGAGCGGCGACGCGGCCATGAGTGCAAAGGTCACGATGCTCACCCCGAGCAGCAATAGCGCCATACGCAGCAGCTTTTTCGCCGCAAATTGCAGGCGGTGCTTCATGCGTTTCCGTCCTTTCCCCTCAAAATCACATTATGACCAGCTCCACTGGTCCACATTGTTGACGATCGACCAGCCGTGCCCGTGCGGATGGATCTTTTGCTCGGCGATCTGCAAGCCGTCGCGCACCCAGTACAGGTGGCTGACGTTGACCAGCCACACCCACGGGATGTCCCCGTCCTGCGTCACGCCGGTCGTGCCGTCCCACTGCGCTTTGCGCCACAACTCATAGGACTGCTCGAGGTCGGCGCTTGCCAGCGCCTCGTCCATGTATGCATCCACCACAGGATTGGAATAGGGCGAATACTGGGCGGAGCTGGTTTCCCCGATGGTGTGGTAGATGTTATACAGCTCCATCGGCGTATGCGCGCCCCAGCCCCACAGGAGCGGCTCGGACAGCGCGCGGTCATAGGCCGTGTCCCAGCCCACGCCCTCGATCGTGCAGGCGATGCCCAGTTCGCCCAGCTGGTTTGCCAGATCGGCGGCGAGCGCCTGCCGCACCGAGTCGCCGTTGGAGTAGAGCAGGTTCAGCTCGGCGCGCACGCCGTCTTTCATGCGCACACCGTCCTCCCCCAGAGTCCAGCCCGCTTCGTCCAGCAGGGCCGCCGCCGCTTCGGGGTCATATTCCACCTCGGAGGCCTCGTTATACCACGGAAGCTGGTCGCAGATGCTGTACGCAGGCGTGCCGTAGCCGTTCAGCACATGATCGATCATCTCCTGCCGGTCGATGCCGATATTGATGGCGCGGCGCACGCGCACGTCAGCGGTAAAGTCGTTGCCGACCGCGCGGCCTTCGCGATCCGTACCCGCCGGAACGGCGGGTAAATTGATGCCGCGGTTGTCCACGCTGTCATAGGCGGCAAGGCTGTAACCCTCGACTGTCTCGCCGGAATACGTGGCCGAGGTATAGGCCACGTCCACCTGCCCCGCCTGCGCCGCGAGGAAGGCTGCGTCCTCCTCCATGAACAGAATGATGACGCGCTGCATCTTAGGCTGCTCCCCGTAGTAGTTCGGGTTTGCCGTCAGGATGACCTGCTGGCCGCGGTCCCACTGCTCGAGCATATACCGTCCGGAGCCGACCGGATGGATGCCGTAAGTCGCGCTGTCGTAAGCGTGCTCGGGCACGATGCCCACGACTGCCATCGTGTACGGCCAGATGGAGAACGGCCGCGTCATATGAAACACCACCGTGGTATCGTCCGTGGCCTCCGCGCGATCCAGCATGGTGAAATCGTTGACCGAGCTGGTCTGTTTGACCGTGTTGTAGGTGAACGCCACGTTCTCCGCTGTCAGCTGCTCGCCGTCGGTGAAATATGCGTCGTCCCGGATGGTCACCGTCCATGTCAGACCGTCCTCGCTGACCGAATAGTCCGTTGCAAGATCATAGCCGATGGTCAGATCGGTGTTTGTGACCGTGAGCGTGGACTGGATGAGCGGCTCGTGTACATGCTCGCCCGCCCCCCAGCCGAACGCAGGATCAAAGCCCGCCTCCGGCTCCGAGGTCGGCCCCATTGCCACAACGACGGTATCGGTCTGCGCTGCGGACTGCTCCTGCGCATTTTGCGCATCCGCACCTCCGCTGCAGCCCGTAAGCGCGCTCACAGCCATGGCCGCACACAGCAGCAGAGCGCCCCACCACTTTCCTTTTCGCGCGAAATCAGCCATTGCGCTCGATCTCCTCAATCACGCGCTGATACGAAACGCCGTGCTTTTCTGCAATCGCCGCAACGTCCGCATATTCCGGCTTGACATGGGTCACGCCGAAGCCGGATGCGCGCTTGATCCGCACCTCGCCCCACTGCGTCTGCACCTTGCTGAACGAAGGCTCCAGATAATACTTGCCGCAGCGCCGCACGCGCAGGCCGTTGGTGGTGGTTTCTGCCAAAATGTGCCACGCCATGTCCGCTTGCTTATCCGGCGCGCACAGCACGGTCAGCACATGGCCGGGGCGGCCCTTTTTCATCGTGCCCGGCGTGGTATACACGTCCAGCGCGCCCTGTTTCAACAGGCGGGAGCACGCAAAAGCCAACGCTTCCGGCGTCATGTCGTCGATATTGCAGGTAAGCTCGATGATTTCGCCGTTCTCTTGTGCTGTGCTCTCGCCGAGGAAGGCGCGCACGCAGTTGGCCTGTTCAAATTCCTTGGTGCCGATGCCGATGCCCACGCCCCGCGTGCGCATCACCGGCATGGAGCCGAAGCTGTCCGCGAAATGAGCGAGCAGCGCGGCGCCGGTCGGGGTACACAATTCGCCCTGCACCGCCCCGCCGTATACCGGCACGCCTTCCAGCAGGTTCGCGGTCGCCGGCGCGGGCACAGGCATCACGCCGTGCGCGCAGCGCACCGTCCCGCTGCCCACATGGATGGGCGAGACAATAACCCGCTCGGGTGCGAGCAGATGCATCGCATAGCATACGCCGGTCACGTCCGCGACCGCATCCAGCGCGCCGACCTCATGGTAATGCACGTCGCCCACTGGGCAGCCGTGCGCCTTGGCTTCCGCCTGCGCGATCGCGTCGTACACCGCGCGGGCGTGCGCCCGCACTTCCTCGGGCAGCGTCAGTCCGTCAATGATCTTCCCAATATGCCCCGGGGTCGCGTGATGATGGTGGTGATGGGTATGGTCATGATGATGCTCGTGTTCATGATCGTGGGCATACTCATGTTCATGCTCATGATCGTGTTCATGCCCATGTTCATGCTCATGCCCGTGATGATGGTCATGATCCGGCTCATGCTCCTCCTCGCCGTGCACCGTGACCGCCATATGCGTGCCCGCGATGCCGCAGGTCGCGGCCTGCTTTGCTTCCAGCCGCACCCCCGGCAGGCCGAGGCTGTTCATGGTATCCAGAAAGCCCTGTTTGTCCTCCAGCAGCTCATACAGCGCGCTCATCAGCATATCGCCCGCCGCACCCATATTGCATTCGATATAAAGCGTTTTCATCGTTCTTCCTCCAAGCCCTCCATCTGGTTGATCATACTCGCGAGATACCCCGCTCCGAAGCCGTTGTCGATATTCACCACACTGCACCCGGAGGCGCAGGAATTGAGCATGCTCAGCAGGGCGGACAGGCCGCCGAAACTCGCGCCGTAGCCCACGCTGGTCGGCACAGCAACCACCGGACAATCCACCAGCCCGCCGATGACCGAGGCCAGCGCGCCTTCCATGCCCGCGACCGCCACAACGCACCGCGCGCGCATCAGCACGTCCAGATTGGACAGCAGACGGTGCAGCCCCGCCACGCCTACGTCATACAGCCGCGTGACCCGGTTGCCCATCATCTCAGCGGTGAGGGCGGCCTCCTCCGCCACCGCCATGTCGCTCGTGCCGCCGGTAGCGACCACGATGCTGCCGCGCTGCGCACGCTCACCCGGATAGGCAATGCCCAGCCTGGGAAGCGGGTGATAGGTCATTGGAATGGATGCGGCGACCGCATCCGCCGTCTCCTGGCCGATCCGCGTAATCAGAATGTTACGGCAGCCGCGCGCGCCCATGGCGGCGGCGATCCCTGCGATCTGGTCAGGCGTTTTGCCAGCGCCGTAAATCACCTCCGCCGCGCCCTGCCGCACGCTGCGGTGGAAATCCACCTTGGCGTAGCCCAGATCTTCAAAAGGCGCTTCTTTCAGCTGAAGCAGCGCCTCCTCGGGCGTGACCGCGCCGTCCGCCACACCGCGCAGCAGGCGAAGAATATCCTGCTTGTTATCCATAGCTTCCTCCTTATTCCGCTGTACGCCGTGTTTCCAGATCGAGCAGCACCGCCGGGAACAGCGGCCGCAGCGCCCCCAGGATGTCCGCGCGTTGCTCCATCGCCAGACCAAGCTGCGCTTCCGTCACCTGAATGCGCGCGTTCCCGTCCAGCAGGCGCACGCGGAAATCCCGAAAGCCCAGCGCGGCAAGCGCGCTTTCCGCCTGTTCGATCCTCGTCAAATCCTCTGCGCAGATCGCCGTGCCCGTGGGGATGCGGGTAGCAAGGCAGGCGTAGGCGGGCTTCTCCCAGGTAAACAGACCCGCCTCCTGAGACTGCCGCCGCACCGCCGCCTTGGTCAGTCCGCATTCCCGCAGGGGGGAGCGCACCGCCAGTTCGCGCAGCGCCTGCATCCCCGGTCGGTCCCCTGCGTCGTCCGAGGCGTTCGTGCCGTCCAGCAGCACGGCGTATCCGTCCCGCCGCGCGGCCTCCCACAGCGAACTGAACAGCGCCCGCTTGCAGTGGTAGCACCGCTGCGGGCCGTTTGCCGCGGCCTCCGGCACGGATAAAATGTCTTTCTCCACTACCGTCATCGGCACGCCAAGCTGCTCCGTGAGCTTTTCTGCATCCTCCAGCTCAAACGCGGGCTGAAACGCGGTTTTGACATAGTAAGCGCGCACATCGCAGCCGTACTGCTTCGCCGCCCACAGCACAAAAGCGGAGTCCGTTCCGCCCGAAAAAGCGACCGCCGCCCGTGGGCATGCGGCAAAAAATTCTTTCAAGGTCATACGCATGTCTCCTTTCGCTGTTTTATGTGACAGCTGTTGCGCTGCCCAGCTTTGCATTGTTTGCTGCCGCATAAGCAGCAGCGGGACATAAAAAGAAGGTATCCGCCGCCTTTCTGGCAGCAAATACCTTCCTGGTATCATCCTATTCACAGTTTCCGGCGCCTTGTCTGCGCCGTCAGTCCATTTTCATGCAAACCGTCCGTATGCAAATATGGTTTCCTGCCATATCCGCCGACTTCCTGCCGGCTGTATCCTGTCGCGCATATCGATTGCGCGGTCCGCATAAAATCAAAACAGCAATAAAAGTATAGCATCTTTTCCCAAGCCGCGCAAGCGTTAATTTCCCCGCCGACCGCCTGCCGGGGCTGCCCGCATCTTGACTTCCCTTACCGCATATGCTATGATAAGATTTAATAAGGGAGTAGTCGGCGCGGCTTTGTTCCGGCCGCGCGGCAGGGCCAACATACTGGGGAGGACGCTCCTCTGGTTTTGCATGAAATGACGAGACTTATCTGTTTAACGCGGCAGATGGGTCTTGTTTTTTTATGCCTTTTCCGCCGCCAGCCGACAAAAACAGGGAGGACAGGAAATGGGTTTGCTAGAGCTGTTTATCATTGCAGTCGGGTTGTCGATGGACGCGTTCGCGGTGGCGATCTGCAAGGGTCTCAGCGTACGTGCGCTGCGGCCGGGCCACGCCGTCGTCACCGGCCTGTATTTCGGCGGCTTCCAGTCGCTGATGCCGCTGATCGGCTATTTTCTCGGCGTGCGCTTCCAGTCGCTGATCACGAGCGTGGATCACTGGATCGCGTTCGTCCTGCTGGCGCTGATCGGCGGCAACATGATCCGTGAGTCGCGCAATACGGACGAGGAATCCCTCAGCGATTCCTTTTCGTTTGCCACCATGCTGCCGCTCGCGGTCGCGACCAGCATCGACGCGCTGGCGGTCGGCGTAACGTTTGCGTTTTTGCAGGTCGATATCGTGCCTGCGGTATGCTTCATCGGCGTTACGACCTTTATCCTGTCGTGCGTCGGCGTGAAGATCGGCAACGTATTCGGCGCAAAATACAAATCCCGCGCCGAGTTATTTGGCGGCGTGGTGCTCATCCTGATGGGCTGCAAGATCCTGCTCGAGCATCTGGGCGTCCTCGGATAAGCCGCTGCAAAAAATCATTTTACCGCGTCCTTTTCATATCCATTGTTTTTTTGTATATTTTGCTCTCCGTCTGGTCATACTTGGGTCAACGGAGGTAAAGGGATATGAAACAATATAATTCCAAACACACCGCAGTCCTTTCGACACGCGGCTTTTACACCATCCTGACCGTATGCTGCCTGATCATCGCGGTATCCGCCTGGGTGCTCTGGACGAACTCAACCGCGCCCGAGGAAACAGACGCCGAGGCGAATGTCCCCATCATCACACCGGCCGAGGATCTGCCCGACCTGACCGCAGATACGCCGGTCATGGCTGAGGAAGAAACGCCCGTACCGGAGGAGGACGAACCGGCTGAGCCGCCCGAGCAGACGCAGGAGTCCCCCGCGCCCGCTCCCACGCCGACGGTCACCGTATCCGCCCCCATCTATGTGCGTCCGGTTTCCGGCACGGTGATCACGCCGTTCTCCGGCGATGAGCTGCTGTTCCAGCCGACCTTTGGCGACTGGCGCGCGCACACCGGCACCGACTTCGCCGCCGAACCCGGAGAGACCGTGCTCGCGCTGACCGACGGCACCGTACAGGAGGTATTTGAGGACGGGCTTTACGGCACCTGCGTCACCCTGTCGCACGACGCCGACCTCACGTCCACCTACCGCGGGCTGACCGATGTGCGGGTCACGGCAGGACAGGCGGTCACCGCGGGTGAGGCGCTCGGCACGGTTGCGGAAACCATCGATGCAGAAGCCGCGCTCGGCACGCACCTGCATGTGGAAGCCTCCCGCGCGGGTACGCCGGTGGACGTGCTCGAGCTGCTGGGCGAGAGCGAAGTGGAATAACTAAGACCCGTTGCTGCAAGGAAAAAGCCTGCTGTTTGCAGGCTTTTTCTCTTGTTCTGTTCGCCGCGGCACAGAAACAGCGGGGTTTCAGATATGCCAAAGCCGCGGGATACTGCCCCGCGGCTTTGGTATGCGGTCGTTATTCGTCTTTTTCGCCAGTCAGCGTCAGCACCAAACCCACGATGCCGGCCAGCAGTCCCAATAGATCCCATGGCATGTCGTCCACAACCGGTATCCACGGATCTGTAAACTCCATCAGCACCAGCAGGATGCCAAAAAGCAGAAATGCAAAGCCCTTCCGCTGTCTGCGCATTGCACCTCCACTTCCCCGATTACTGCGCGGTATAGTTGCCGGTCAGGCCGCCGCCCGCGACCGTGACAATATTGTCCGCCAGCAGGAAATTGATTTCGCCGTCCTCGGACTTGGCGGTTTCGTCCGTCACCACGGCAGTGCCCTCGGTGCCGTCTGAAAAGGCATAGGAGAACGCGCCTTCCTCTTCCTGCGTGATCGTCAGCGAAAGCGCCGCCGCATTGCTGTACACGCCGTCCCAGCCTGTCTGCTTTTCTGCCTCCGCGTTATACAGTGGAAAACTGTCGTAGCCCTCGAGCACGCCGTCGCCCAGATAATTATATTTTTCGCCGGTCTCGCGGTCCACCGCGACCTTGCCTACCGGCTCGCCTGTCGCGCGGCTGACCGAGAACACGAAATATTCGTGCGCCTGCCCGCCCCCTCCTCCGACCGACAGCGTTTCCCCTGTCGGCGCGACGGCATACTGTTCCCCGTCGATCGGCGCGGATACACGCGCAAGCGCCTCCTCCTCGGTCATCCTGTCATCATATTCTCCGCCGTCCAGCAGGCCTGCCTGCTCGGCCTGCTCCAGCGCCTGCGCCTGTGGATTTACGCTGCCCGCCTGCTCTGCCACCGGTTCCGCCTCGCCGGTCTGTTGTGTGCAGCCGGTCAGAAACAGGGCACAGAGCGCCGCAAAAGCAATCGATCGTTTCATGCTGCCCTTCCTTCCCTTTTCTTCTGATATGGATAAGGCGGCATCGCGCCCTGCGATGCCGCCTTAATCATACCGTATTTGACCCAAAAAAGCAATATTCAGTTATCCGGCAAATCCGTCACTCTTCCCCATTCTTCAGCTTTTTGCGCCAGCGGCTCTCTTTTTTCGTTCGCTTCAACCGTTTTTTCATCGCTTCGACAACGCTGTCCGTAATCGAATAATACACCGGTGTGATAAACAGTGTAGCAATGGTGGAGATCACCATGCCGGTCATCATAACGATGCCCATCGGCCGCATCATCTCAGAGCCTTCGCCGCCCGCAAACACCATCGGCACCAGGCCGAGGATGGTCGTCAGCGCGGTCATCAGAACCGGCCGCACGCGGCGCGGGCAGGCGTTGAGGATGGCGGTGTTCTTGTCCTCACCGTGCTCCCTGCGCTGGAGGATATAGTCGACCAGCACGATCGACGAGTTGACTACCGTACCCGCAAGGATGATGACCGCGAGCAGGGCGACCATCGAGACCTTGTAGCCGAGCGGCCACAGCAGCATCAGCGAGCCGAGCAGACCGATCGGCAGGATCAGCATAATGGCGACTGGCAGCACAAATGAATTGAACTGGCTGGCCAGAATAAAGTATACCAGCAAAATCGCGACCATCAGCGCGGTCATCAGGGAGTTGGTGGTCTCCTGAATGCTTGAGGCCGCAGTCTCTCCGTCCTCGATCTCGATGCCCTCTGGCAGCTGATAGTCCGCCAGCAGCGCGTTCACCTGCTCGGTGATGCCGATACTGTCGCCGGACTCCGACTCACCGGTGATCGTCACGGTCTCGTATTGGTTGATGCGCTCGATCGTCTGCGGGGACAGTTCGGTATACACGTCCGCCACCATGGAAAGCGGCACGGTGCCGCCGGTGGCGCTCGGCAGCTGGAGCGAGCGCAGCGCGTCGATATCCTGCGTGAGCGTTTCGTCGCCCGAAATCGTCACGTCGTATTCCTCGCCGCCCATCCGGAGCGTGGTGGCGGTCGAGCCGGTCAGTTCGCCGCGCACCATCGAGCCGATGGTTGCGGCCGTCAGGCCAAAGCGCGAGGCGTTCTCACGGTTGATTTTCACCGCCACACGCGGCACCTGTTCGCCCGCCGAGCTTTCCACGTTGATCACATCGGGCAATGCTGCGATCTGCTCGGCAAGGTCGTTTGACGTCTCGGCAAGCTGGTCGTAATCCGAACCCGACAGCTGCAGGCTGATGTCCGACCCCTCGCCGATCGACATGCTGCTTGCCGAAACCGTGATTTCACAGCCCGCGATGTCGGCCAGATCGCGGCGGAGCTGGTTTGCCACCTCGTTGGACGAGCGGTCGCGCTCCTCCACCCCTACCAGCGAAATCGTCACGCTCGAACCGGACGCAGACGACATGACCGAGCTGGAGCTGCCGGTGCTGTAGTATACCTGCTCCATCTCGGGGATGGTCTGTTCCGCGATCGCAACGATCCGGTCCTGAATCGCCGCAGTCTCCTCCATCGTGGAGCCGTTCGGCATGCCGACCGACACGCTGATCTGGCCCTGATCCATCTCCGGAATCAGCTCGGAGCCGGCCAGCGCAATGCTCACGACCGAGATCGCGCAGATGCCGGCCGTGACCGCAATGCCCACCCAGCGGCGGGTGATGAACAGGTTGAGGAATTTCTTATATATGCGCATCATGGGCTTATCCGCCATCATGCGCTCCTTGATTCCCGGGTCGCTCGCCGAAATGCGGTGTACGCCGCCGCGGTCGAGCAGAATGTAGCACAGCAGCGGCACCAGCGTCAGCGAAATGATCAGCGACGAGGAGAGCAGCGCCACGATCGTGATGCAGAACTCCCTGAACATCATGCCGGTCATGCCGCCGGAAAGGCCGATCGGCAGGAATACCGCGACCGTCGTCAGCGTAGACGCGGTGACCGACAGCACGACCTCCTTGGTGCCCTGCACGCAGGATTCCCAGCGCTCGTAGCCGTCCGACCGGTAGTGGAAGATATTTTCCAGCACAACGATCGAGTTATCCACGATCATGCCGACGCCGAGCGCAATGCCGCCCAGCGACATCATGTTCAGCGTGATATCCAGCGCAAACATGATCAGGAAGGTAAACAGAATGCAGCAGGGCATCGCCACCGAGATCGCCACGGTCGCGCCTACATCGCGCAGGAACACGATCAGCACGATCGCCGCAAACAGCACGCCCATCCAGATGTTGGACATGGCGTTATCCACCGTCAGATTGATGTAATCCGACTGGTCCATCACCAGATCCCAGTTAAGCGCCTCATATCCGGCGGTCAGGCTGTCCAGCTCGGCCTTGGCGCGCTCGGCGATCTCGACGGTGTTCGAGCCGGACTGCTTGTTGACCGATAGGAGCAGACACTCCTCCCCGTTGACCTTGGCGAGCGCGTCCTGATCCTTGGGCTGCAGGGAAACATCCGCGATCTGGCTCAGCCGCACCGTGCCGCCCGCGGGCAGCGAGATCAATGCGTTTTCCACATCCTGAACCGACTGGTACTCGCCGTCCGTGCGCACGGCCAGCGTCTGCGAGCCGTGGTCCAGCTCGCCGCCCGGCACGGCCATATTATCCGCCCCGATCTGCTGCGCGACCGAGGAAACCGTCAGGTGATAGCCCCGCAGACGCGCGGGGTCGGTCTTGACGGCGACCTCATTCTCATAGCCGCCCATGATATCGACCGAGGCCACGCCGTCCAGACGCTCGAGCGCAGGGGCAAGCTCATCTTCGGCGATGGATTGCAGCATCGCAAGATCGCTGCCGCGCAGCGCCACCATGATAACCGGCATGGAGTCGATATCGATCGACATGACCGTCGGGTCGGAAGCGTCCTCCGGCAGCTGAGACTTGACCATATCGACATTATCGCGCATGTCGGTGAGCACTTCGTCCAGATTGACGCCATAGTCAAACTGAGCGATGACCATGGACATGTTTTCTGCCGAGCTTGAGGTCAGCGTTTCAAGCCCGGAAAGGCTGGCGCACGCGGACTCGAGCGGTTTTGTCACCTGCTGCTCGATATCCTCCGGTCCTGCGCCCGCATAAGTGGAATAGACGATCGCCACCGGCAGCTCCATCTCGGGCATCAGCGCCAGCGGCAGCGACTGGAAGCAGTAAAAACCAAACACGGCGATCAGAATGTACGCCAGAATGGTCATTACATTGTGTTTAATACAATTTTCCGCGATTTTCATAGGGGTGTCAGCCCTCCCCATCCGCAGCGGCGGGAGCCGCCGTGTCCGGCGACGGCGTATCATCCTCGCCCGTTACCACGCGCACCGCTGCGCCGTCCGACAGGTAGGACTGCCCCTTGATCACCACCCGGTCTCCTTCGACAAGGCCGGATACGATCTCCGTGTCGGTATGGCTGACAAGGCCGGTCTCCACCGTGACGCGCACCGCAGTCTCGCCTTCGGCGTAATCATCCACTACGAACACATACTGCTCGTCGTTCGCGCCGGTGAGGATCGCCTCGCTCGGAACCGAGATGGTCGCATCCCGCCGGTCGGTATAGAAGGTGACGGTCGCAAACGCGCCGATCGGCGGTTTCACATCGGACGGCAGCGCGATGGAAACATCATACAGGCTGGTCTGCACGTTGGCGGCCGCAGGCAGCGAGGAGATCGTGCCGGTGATCATCTCGTCCGACAGCACGGAGATCAAAACGCCAGCCTCGTCGCCCTCCTTGAGGTTCATATACACGTCCTCCGCCACCGAGGTCGTGACCTCCACCGCGCCGTTTTCCGCAATCACGACCGCCGGCTGCGCAGACGACGCCATGCCGCCGCGCACCAGATTGACCGCGGTGACCGTACCCGCGCAGGGCGCGGTGACCGTACCCAGTTCCGCCTGGGTGGTGATCTGCTGCATGGAAGCCGTGATCTGCGCAAGGGACGCGGTCTGCTGCGCCTCGGCCTGCGCTACGCCGGCCTGCGCCTGCGCCAGCGCCTGCTGCGCCTTGGTCACATCCTGCTCGGCGGCAGCGCCCGCTTCAAACAGCGCCTGCGCGTTGTCCACCGCCTGCTGCGCCTGCTCCACGCCGATCCGCGCCGATTCGATCGCGCGGTCGGTCGCGGCCTTGGTCGCATCGTAGGACTGCTGCAGCGCGCCCAGCGTTGAGGTGACGGTGGATGTGTCCACGGTGAACAGCGTCTGTCCGCGGCTCACGGTGTCCCCCTCCTCGACCGACAGCGTCAGCACCTGTCCTGCCAGCAGCGGGAACACCTGCACCGCGTTGACCGCGGCGACCTGGCCGGTCAGCGAGTATTCCGCGCTCATCGGGCCGGCGGTCACCTCCATCACCTCAACCGCGGTGCCGCTTGGGGCTTCCTCCACGGTTTCCTCCTGTCCGCCGCAGCCCGCGCAAAACAGCATGGTGCCCGCGAGCGCCGCGGCAATGAATCGTTTACTTTCCATCGATGTCCTCCAACTTTTTGCCTGAGATGGTTTTGCTTATTGGGCTGCGCCGCTCATCACGCCGCGCTTGGCCCATTGGTATGTATTATATGAGGTGAACAGGTCGATCTGCGCGGAAGCTGCGGATTCCTCAGCCGCCGTCAGGGTGTCCTGCGCATTCATGTAATCCATGCGCGAAATCATGCCGCGGTCATACTGCACCTGCTGCACCGCAAAGGTCTTTTGCGCCTGTTCCAGATTGGCCTGCGCCGCAGCGGACGCGGCCTGCTTCTCCTGCACGTCCTTATACATCTCGCGGAACGAAGCCTTGACATTTTCCGTTTGCGCATCCAGCTGGATCTTGGCCGCGTCATGGGCATACAGGTTATCCGTGACACCGTTCGCGTAGTCATCCGAGGCGCTCTCCAGCGCGTCCTTCTGCGCCCAGATCGAATAGCTGTTCTCCAGCGCCTCCTTCAGGTCGGCTTCATAATCCAGCGCGTCCAGCTGCTCCTGCGTCACCGCCGGCAGCGCCTCGGTTTCCAGTTCGGTGCCGAGCGCATAGCCGCATTGCAGCGCAAGCGTGTTATTCAGGTTTTCCATCTGGGTCTCGAGCGCCTGCCGGCTTGCCAGCAGGGTCTCCCGCTGGCTCTGCAGGCTTTTGAGGGTATTCGGCCCAGCCATGCCGATGGCTACCTGTTTTTCCGCCGCAGCGATGCTGCGGTCGAGCTGGGCAAGGCTTCGGTCGGTCTCATTGAGCGAATACTGCATGGTTTGCAGCGAAATATAGGTCTCCTCCGCGTTCACGCACACCTGATCGGCTGCGTTCTGCATTTCGCGCTGGGTGCTGACAACAGTTTTCTCCTGCTCCTCTTC
>DXDO01000181.1 GCA_019115425.1 Candidatus Agathobaculum merdigallinarum
GTTATGGAATTCAGTAAGCTGCTGCAACAGGAGTTTGAAGATATATGAGCAAAGCAAAACCGTCATACGGCAACGAGAGCATTTCCTCGCTCAAGGGCGCGGACCGCGTGCGCAAGCGCCCGGGCGTCATCTTCGGTTCGGACGGGCTGGAGGGCTGCGAGCACGCGGTGTTCGAGATCCTCTCCAACTCAATCGACGAGGCGCGCGAGGGCTACGGCACCGAGATCGTCACCACTCGCTACGCGGATGGCTCGATCGAGGTCGCCGACCGCGGGCGCGGCATTCCGATCGAGTGGAATGAAAGCGAAAAGCGATACAACTGGGAGCTGGTGTTCTGCGAGCTGTACGCGGGCGGCAAGTATAAAAACGATACGGGTGAAAACTATGAGTTTTCACTTGGACTGAACGGCCTCGGCACCTGCGCGACCCAGTATTCTTCGGAATACATGGACGTGACCGTCTTGCGCGACGGGTTCGAGTACACCCTGCATTTTGAAAAGGGCGAAAACAAGACCGGCACCAAGGAGGGCTTTATTAAAAAGCCTGCAAACAGCAAAAAGACCGGCACCACCATCCGCTGGAAGCCCGACCTCGAGGTGTTCACGGATATCAACATCCCGCTGGACTACTATCTGGACACGCTCAAGCGGCAGGCGGTGGTCAACAGCCACATCAAGTTCATCCTGAAAGACCAGTCGGGCAGCAAGTTCGAGACCACCGAGTTTCTCTACCAGAACGGCATCGTGGATTATGTGACCGAGCTCGCGGGTGAGAATCCGCTGACCTCGGTGCAGTTCCTCGAAGGGGAGCGCCGCGGCCGCGACCGCGCGGACAAGCCGGAATACAAGGTCAAGCTGTCGTGCGCGTTCTGCTTCTCGTCTGCGGTGTCGCAGATCGAGTATTACCACAACTCGTCCTGGCTGGAGCACGGCGGCGCGCCGGACAAGGCGGTGCGCTCGGCGTTTGTCTCCGCGATCGATGCTTACCTCAAGCAGAATAACAAATATAACAAGAGCGAGAGCAAGGTGACCTTTCAGGATGTGCTCGACAGCCTTGTGCTCGTCACCAACTGCTTCTCCACCCAGACCTCGTATGAGAACCAGACCAAAAAAGCCATCACCAACAAGTTCATCCAGGAGGCGATGACCGACTTCCTCAAGCAGGGGCTGGAGATTTACTTCATTGAGAATAAGGCTGAGGCGGACAAGATTGCCGAGCAGATTTTGATCAACAAGCGCAGCCGCGAGCAGGCGGAAAAGGCGCGTCTGAACATCAAAAAGAAGCTGTCCGGCAACATCGATCTGATGAGCCGTGTGCAGAAGTTTGTGGACTGCCGCACCAAGGATGTAACGCGCCGCGAGCTGTATATCGTGGAGGGCGACTCTGCGCTCGGCTCGGTCAAGCAGGGGCGGGACAGCGAGTTTCAGGCCATCATGCCCGTGCGCGGCAAGATCCTCAACTGTCTCAAAGCGGATTATGACAAGATCTTCAAGAACGACATCATCACTGACCTGCTTAAGGTGCTGGGCTGCGGCGTCGAGGTGCGCGGCAAGGCGGCAAAGGATCTGTCCGCGTTCGATCTGGAGGCGCTGCGCTGGCGCCGCATCATCATCTGCACGGATGCCGATGTGGACGGCTTCCAGATCCGCACGCTGATTTTGACCATGCTGTACCGGCTGGTCCCGACGCTGATCGAGCAGGGATATGTGTATATCGCGGAGTCCCCGCTTTATGAGATTACCCATAAGGATAAGAGCTATTTCGCGTTTGACGAGGGCGAAAAGGCGGCGATCCTCCAAAAACTCGAGGGGAAAAAGGTGCTGATCCAGCGCTCCAAGGGCCTCGGTGAGAACGAGGCGGACATGATGTGGGAGACCACAATGAACCCCGAGACCCGCCGCCTGATCCGGATCACACCGGACGAGGCCAAAGCGACCAGCGACATGTTCGATCTCCTGCTGGGAGACAACCTGTCCGGCCGCAAGGAGTATATCGCGGAGAACGGGGCGCAGTATCTGGAACTGGCAGACATTTCATAACAGGAAAACGAGGGGTAGGGATGAAAAGATACTCGCAGATGGACGGACTGCGTGCGGTTGCGGCAGCCGCTGTGGTGATGATCCATGTAACGGCGGGGGCGCAGGGCTGGCTGGCGGTCTCGTGCAACCAGCTTGCGCGTTTTTCCGTGCCGCTGTTTCTGGTGCTGTCCGGCTTCGGACATGCCGCGGGCAGCAGGGAGGGAGATACGTGGTGGCCGGTCTGCCGCCGGCGGCTGGGACGCGTGCTTCCCGCGTATCTGATCTGGTCGGTGGTCTACCTGCTGGTGGACGCCGCTTTCGGAAAACCGCATCCGCAGCCGGTGCGCGACCTGTTGACAGGCAATGCCTATATGCACCTGTATTATGTATTTATCCTGATACAGTTTGTGCTGCTCAGCCTGTTATTGCAGCGCGCGGTCGAGCGGTTTCCGGCGGTCACGCTGTGCATCGCGGGGACGGTGAGCCTGCTGCTGCAGGGGGTATTATGCCTGCAGGCGCTCGGCAGGGTTAAGCTGCCCGCGTTTCCCGTGCCCATGGTGCTGTGGTTTGCGCCGTGGCTGCTGTTCTATGTGGGCGGACTTTGGCTGGGGAAGCATCCGGCGCAGGGTGTTCCCAGTGTGCGGCGGCTGCTGGGCCTTGCCGCGCTTTGGGGGGCGAGCGCGGCGCTGGTGCTGCTGACGGCAAAGCGGTTCCCTGCGGTTCGGTCGCTCTCCCTGCGGCCGGATCTGACCTTGTATGTATTTGCCTCCTGGCTGCTGCTGTGGGCGCTGTGCAGCCTGCTGCGGGATATGCCGCGGCCGGTCCGCGCAGTCAGCCGCCTGTCCTTTGGACTGTATCTGGCGCACCCGCTCGTTATGCGGCTGTGGCTGGAGTGGACGACGCGGCAGGCGCAGGTGATCTATCTGAAATTCTGGCAGCTCTGGCTGTTGGCGTTTGCCGGCGGGCTGTTGATTTCGTTCCTGTTGTCCAAGCTGCCGTTCGGCAGCCTGCTGGGCGGCGCCGCACCGAGAAAAACAAACAGGCAGACGGAGGGTTAGAATGCCGAAAAAAACCGAGACAAAAATCTATAAGGAGCATCCCTCGGTGGATCAGCGCATCACGGACACGCTGCGCGAGAACTATATGCCGTATGCGATGAGCGTCATTGTGTCGCGCGCCATCCCAGAGATCGACGGCTTCAAGCCATCCCACCGAAAGCTGCTCTACACCATGTACAAAATGGGGCTGCTGAACGGCAACCGCACCAAGTCCGCGAACATCGTCGGCTCGACCATGAAGCTCAATCCGCACGGTGACGCGGCGATCTACGAGACCATGGTGCGCCTGACGCGCGGCAACGAGGCGCTGCTGATGCCGTTCGTGGACTCCAAGGGCAACTTCGGCAAGGTGTATTCGCGCGATATGGCGTACGCCGCGCCGCGTTACACCGAGGCCAAGCTGGATGCGTTCTGCGCCGAGCTGTTCCGCGATATCGACACGGACGCGGTTGATTTTATGGACAACTACGACGGCACGATGAAGGAGCCGGTGCTGCTGCCGACCACGTTCCCAAACATCCTTGTGTCCGCGAATACGGGCATTGCGGTCGGTATGGCGTCCAGCTTCTGCGGCTTTAACCTGGGCGAGGTGTGCCGCACGACGATCGAGTATATCAAAAACCCAGAGCACGACCTGCTCTCGACCCTGCCCGCGCCGGACTTTTCGACCGGCGGCGAGCTGATCTACGACGAGGGAGGGATGCGCGCGATCTATGAGACCGGACGCGGCTCGTTCAAGGTGCGCGCCAAGTGGGCGTATGACAAAAAGGAAAACCTGATCGAGGTCACCGAGATTCCGTACACCACCACGATCGAAGCCATCATCGACAAGATCGCTGAACTGGTCAAGGCAGGCAAGGTGCGCGAGATCGCGGACGTGCGCGACGAGACCGACCTGTCCGGTTTGAAAATTGCCATCGACCTCAAGCGCGGCGCCGATCCGGACAAGCTGATGGCGAGGCTGATGAAGATGACCCCGCTGATGGACAGCTTTTCCTGCAACTTCAATGTGCTGATCGGCGGCATGCCGCGTGTGCTCGGCGTGCGCGAGCTGCTGGACGAGTGGACAGCCTGGCGCACGGAATGTGTGCGCCGCCGCGTGTTCTTCGACCTGAACAAGAAAAAGGACAAGCTGCATCTGCTGCACGGTTTGCAGAAGATCCTGCTGGACATCGACAAGGCGATCAAGATCATCCGCGAGACCGAGGAGGATGCCGAGGTCATTCCCAACCTGATGATCGGGTTCGGGATCGACGAGATTCAGGCCGAGTTCATTGCGGACATCCGCCTGCGCAACATCAACAAGGAATATATCCTCAAGCGCACGCAGGAGACCGAGGCGCTCGAAAAGGAGATCGCAAAGCTCGAGGAGATCGTCAAATCCAAGGCCAAGATCCGGAACATCATTGTCAAGGAACTCGAGCAGGTCATTAAAAAGTATCCCTCTGAGCGCAAAACGCGCATCGTGACCGCAGAGGCGGTGTCCGAATTTGATGAGGAGGATCACATCGAGGATTATCCGGTGCTGCTGTTCCTCACGCGTGAGGGCTATTTCAAGAAGATCACGCCGCAGTCGTGGCGCATGTCGCAGGAGCACAAGCTCAAGGAGGGCGACGAGGTGGTCTGGGAGGCCGAGGCTACCAACAAGACCGAGATCATCTTCTTCACCAATATGCAGCAGGCGTACAAGGCGCGGCTGTATGACTTTGACGACTGCAAGGCGTCCGTATTGGGCGACTACCTAGCCTCCAAGCTGGGCATGGACGAGGGCGAAACGCCGGTCTATGCGCTGCTGCCGGGCGACTACAAGGGGAATATGGTCATCGTGTTCCAAAACGGCAAGGCGGCGCGCTTCTCGCTCGAATCCTTTGAGACCAAGCTCAACCGCCGCCGCCTGACAGGTGCGTACTCGGGCAAGTCGCCCGCGGTCGCGTTCTTCCATCCGGTGGATGAGGAGACCGAGATCACCATGTTCTCGACTGCGAACCGTGCGCTGACGTTCCGTGCGAACATGCTGGATATCAAGGCCAGCCGCTCGACACAGGGCGTGCAGGCCATGGTGCTGCGCGGCAAGCATACGATCACGCGCGCCTGCCGCATGGAGGAGGCGGGGCTATCCGACAACGGGCGTTACCGCTGCCGCAGCATCCCGTCCATCGGCGCGCTACTGACCGACGAGGATCTGCCGGAAAAGCAGATGAAATTGGAATAAGTGAGCGCCTGACGCGGATTATGCGTGTGCCAGTTCACAACTGGCCGGGGATTTCGCCGCCCGCGGGCGGCGGGAACGGTGCGCCTACGCGGCGCGGGCGCACAAGAGGAGGGGGAACCCGACGGTTTCTGCCCCGCGTTTTAGGGACAATCTGCTTTTGAAAACTTTTTACAAAACTGCAACTTAAAATATTCTGTAGAGCAAGTATAATTAGAAACAATTCTACTTTTTGGTCAAATACTACAGGAATATGGGATTATCAAATGAGGTTGCTTCAGATTGTTCCAAACAGGTTCAAATTAAAAACTTTGGTGTAAAAACAGGTGTCAAAAAATGCAATGGCAGTCAGCAGCTAACATGCCAAAGTGTAATGAGAAAATACAAAAGTCAAACAGCCGTTCTTTGAAAAAAGAGCGGCTTTTTCATTTTAGCGAGAGGAGAAGATCATGCAAAATTTAATAACCCACCGAACCGCCCTACTCAGGCGGTTATTTTTATGCCCTAAGATCGCCGTGCACCATGCCCGCCCGCCGCCGGTATCCGTGCAGGCCATCAACCAACAACCACCGAAAGGAGGAGAATTTATGTACTACCACACCTGCCCGCATTGCGGGGCGAACTTAGACCCAGATGAACGCTGTGACTGCTTATCCCGTATCCGTGGGAAATCCCCAAAGTGGAACGGCATGGACGGTCTGCGGGCGCGCAGTCACAAGAGGGCCGGCCGTGCCCGCACTTAAACTCGGCAGCCTTTTTGACGGCATCGGCGTGTTCCCCCTCGCCGCGTCCCGCTGTGGCATCGTCCCTGCGTGGGCCAGCGAGATCGCCAGAGCGCCGGTATCCATCACCAAGCGGCATTTTCCTGAAATGCTGCACCTGGGCGATATTACGCAGATAGATGGCGGCAAGATTCCGCCCGTGGACGTGGTCACGTTCGGCTCGCCGTGTCAAAACCTGTCTCAGATCGGCAACCGTACCGGTCTGGCAGGCAGTAAATCCGGCCTGTTTTATCAGGCCATGCGTATAATTGAGGAAATGAGGAATGCAACAGATAACCGGTATCCAGCTTTCGCTGTATGGGAGAACGTCATGGGAAGTCTTTCTTCAAATGACCGGTTGGATTTTGCAGCCGTGCTCCACGCATTCACAGATACCGAAATTCCAATGCCTGATAGTGGTATCTGGGCGCACGCCGGAATGGTGCGAGGGGGACGGGCTGATACCGCTTGGCGTCTCATGGACGCCCAGTATTGGGGAGAATCCGCACTTTCGCAGCGTCGGCGGCGGGTGTTCGTCGTGGCGGATTTTGCAGGAGAACGTGCCGCAGAAGTATTATTTAAGCCCCGCGGAATGTTCCCGCATCCTGCGGCTTGCAACCAAAGCAGGCTGCCCGCCGCCGACGGGGATCGAATACCTGCTGCTCAAGCAGGGCGGCAAGTATCCGTCGTGCGCCCCTTCCAGCTCCGGCGGATGCGATCAATGGCAAAGCAGGGCGACCAAAGGGGCTTCCGCGCGTGCTTCGGCAAAAACGGTGAACCCTTCCCAACTCTGCTTGCCAGTGTAGGCCAGCCGTTTGCGTTCTGGTATGAGGGCAAAGAGCAGGACGGTTTTATCCGTGATCTGACGCCCTTAGAATGTGAACGGCTCATGGGCTTGCCGGAGGGCTGGACGGAATACGGCTGCAAGGATGAACCCATCAGCGACCATGCCCGCTGCTTTGCGCTCGGCAATGCGATCGCCCTGCCCTGCGCGGAGTATATCATAGCGGGTATAGTGGAAGTTATGCAGTAATATCAATCAACAGACATTTGCGAGTGAGGAATGAACTATGGAACTGAGATATGTAATCCCGAACATGGAAAAGACGTTCGGCAATCTGGAATTTGGCGGCAAGGTGGAACCGCGGCGCGGGGATACCCAGCGAGAAAATGGTCGCATTGTGGTGAAGAACCGGCGGTACAAGCTGTTTTCGGACGTGCAGCGCGCGGATGATATTGAGGTCATCGTATCCGGCAAGGCGGGCGAAAAACGGTTTGATTATATGGAGCCGGTCAAGCTGATAAATCCCAAGATCACTGTGGAGGGCTATGCGGTGAACGGCCGCGGCTTTACGGATTATATCCTCCATGCAGACGACATTGTGAAAGCGTAAGAAAGGACAGGTGCTATTTATGAGACTGGCAAACGGAATTGTGATCGACAAGCAGGCGACGTTTGGACGGCTGCGCTTTTCCGCACTGCGCCGCGAGGTGTTCGAGCAGAACGAGGATGGAACGCCGTCTGATGTGGTCAAGGAACGCACCTACGATCTGAAAAGCAAGACGCAGCGCCGCATGATTCAAGTGAGTATCCCTGCCAGCACACCGTTACGCGATTACCCCTATAATGCCGAGGTGGATATTGTGAACCCAGTGGCGAACACGGTCGCAAACGCCACGTTCGGCAACAACGCGGAAGCAGACTGGTATATCAAGGCGGACGATATTGTGCTGGTGAAACCGGAACCGGTTTCGGTGCCGAACAGCGGCCAGCCCGCCCAGCCGCGCAGGGATAACCAGCCGGATAAGAAAGCGTAAGCGGTATGAAGCATTTCCGGTATCGCGGCAAGCGCATCCGTCCGGCAGATAAAGACTTAGTGTTCAGGTCTGCCTGCTGTGTGGCGCTGTCGGTATCCCTTGCAGTTTTCGCATTGCTTAACCTGAAAACCATCCTGCAAACAGACTGGCGCAGGCTGTCCATGCTGGATATAGGTGTGCACTGGAATGTGCCGTATCTGCTGTTCAGCGATATTGTGTCGGCGGTGATCGCTGGGACTGTGCTCGTCCTGCTGTACCGTCTGTTTCCGGACACTGTGCGGCAGCTTATGCACCGTCAAAAGCTGGCGCGCATGGTGCTCGAAAACCAGTGGTACGAGCAGGCCGAATGGACAAAACAGGACGGCTTTTTCAAGGATTTACCCAGTCCGGATACAAAATCGAAAATTGCCCGTTTTCCACGGATGTATTACCGCATGGAAAACGGGCTTTTGCATTTTCTGGTGGAAATCACGATGGGGAAATATCAGGAGCCGCTTTTGCATCTGGAAACCAAGCTGGAAAGCGGCCTGTACTGCGAGCTGGTCAGCCGTGAGCTGAGGGACGGGTATGTGGAATATACCCTGCTTTATGACATGGTTGCCGACCGTATCCCGATTGCCGAAGCGAAAGCCGAGGGTGGGCGTCTGCGGCTGATGAAGAACGTCTGGTGGGAGTATGATACGCTCCCGCACATGCTGATTGCAGGCGGTACGGGCGGCGGCAAAACGTATTTCATCCTGACGATCATCCAGGCACTTTTACAGACCGATGCTGTGCTGCACATCTTAGACCCGAAAAATGCTGATTTGGCGGACCTGTCCGCTGTGCTGCCGGAGGTGTATTACCGCAAGGAGAATATTGCCGCCTGCGTCAGCCGGTTTTGCGATGGGATGATGCAGCGCAGCGAAAGCATGAAGTCCATGCAGGGCTACAAGACCGGCGAGAACTATGCCTATCTCGGTTTGGAGCCGCACTTTCTGATCTTTGACGAATATATCGCGTTCATGGAAATGCTGAACACACGCGAACGTGAGGACGTATTAAACAAGCTCAAGCAGATTGTCATGCTGGGACGGCAGGCGGGATTCTTCCTGATTCTTGCCTGCCAGCGTCCGGACGCGAAGTATCTTGGTGACGGCATTCGTGACCAGTTTAACTTTCGTGTGGCGCTGGGACGTATGTCCGAGCTGGGATATAGTATGATGTTCGGTGAAGTGAAGAAAGAGTTTTTCTTCAAGAACGTCAAGGGGCGCGGTTATGCGGATACAGGCAAGGGCGTGATTACCGAGTTTTATACGCCGGTCGTCCCCAAAGGGTATGATTTCCTGCGGGAGATCGGCACGCTGGCGGCTGGACGGCGGTTTGCGCCGATTATGGAAGTGTACGATGACGGAACAGACGATGAAGAAACGGAGAAAGTGATTTTCGATGAAAGATATGATTGAGCGGGCGTTGTCCACGCGGGATAAGGATGAAAATATTATGGGGATGGTGACCTTCCCTTGCAATGAGGAAGAAGTTTTGCAGCGCTTCCAAGTGGACGATCTGAAAGAACTGTACTTTGTGGACCGGCCGGACAGCCGTATGTCGGTGGCGCGGTTTAACCATATCATCCGTGAAGCGGATGCGCGTGCAGAGAAGATCAAAGCATGATCGGCACGGCGGTCTGCTTCCTGATGGATAAGCTGGACCAGAATCCGGAGTGGCGCGGCTCATCCGAAAGTGTGCCGCTCAAATTTGAGGACGCGACGGTCTAGAACTGGTGTATGAAGGACGACTATCAGCCGGTGGACGAAAAGACAAAGGTGTGGTTCCACCGCGGCGAGCTCACTGTATATTACGGGGAGCAGAAGAACAAGCGGCAGTGGTGAAAGGATGGCGGACAGATCAATGGCAATGCCTGTGAAACGTCTGGTTATGACCGTTGGTATGGATGAAAACATTATGGAAATGGTCACCTTCCCCTGTAACGAAGATGAAATCGCAACATGGTTTCATGTAAACGAGCTGGACGAATTGCAGTTTGCAGACGGTTCAGAGTCCGATCTCACGGTGCCGGAATTTAATCAGGTCATGCGGAAAGCAGACGGACGGATGAAGAAGATCGAAAGCGGTATCGACGCTGCCGTGCGTTTCCTTGAAGCGAAGATGCGGGATAATCCGGATCAGAGAAAGGTTTCCGAAAAGGTCTGGCTGGGGTTTGAGGATGCAGCGGTATGGGAGTTCTGTATGCAGGACAGCTACCGTCCGGTGGATGAGAATGTCGAGCTTTCGTTTTCCGGTATGCTTCTGCAAGTGACGTATCATACGGCAAAACGGTTTACAACACGGCGGTGCTCTCCGGCGACAACATCACGGATGCCGAGGACAGGGATGATGGTGTTTCCGTCGGTGACGGCAAGGCGCGTCCTAATATTGAAAAGCGTTCGGACAAGTCCTCTGCCAAGGTTGGCGATAAGATCACCTATACGTTGATGCTTTTTAACTCTGAAACGGCCAGTGTGCCGGTGCAAAATGCGGTCGTTTCCGACGTTATCCCTGCTGGCCTGACTTTCGAGTACGGGTCGGTCATGGTGGACGATATGAATACGTCAGATTACACCTATGATGAAGCAAACCGCCTGCTGACGATACATGTCGGCAGTATTGAACCGGATACCAGCCGCACGGTTTCCTTTGTGGCGACCGTCAACGAAGATGCCTACAATATCACCATCCGGAATTTAGCCACATTGACTTCCGATAATACGGAGCCTGTACAGGATAAGGACGACGGCGTTATCGTTGCGGACGGCCGCACCGATCTGTCGGTTGTGAAAATCGTGGACAAATCCAGTGCTGAGGTTGGCGACAAATTGACCTACACGGTGGAGGTATCCAACGGCGCGGGCGCGCAGGTCAACATCCGTGACGCAAAGTTGACCGATACAATCCCAGACGGCTTGACCTTCCGCGGTAATGTCACAGTGGATGACTACTCGGTGGCATATCAGTATGACAACGGAAGCCACACTTTGACCGTTCCGCTGGATGCAATCGCCCCCGGGCAGACCAAGACCGTGCGCTTTGACGTGCTAGTTAATTCTTCTGCCTACGGTATGACAATCGAGAACACCGCAGTCGCTTCCGGCAACAATACGCCGGATACGGAGGACACGGACGACGGTGTAACCATCGAGGACGG
>DXDO01000182.1 GCA_019115425.1 Candidatus Agathobaculum merdigallinarum
GTTTGTCAAGAACTTTTTTCGATCTTTTTTGAAGATTTTCAATCGGTTCGAAACAGATCCGCAACTTTTCCGACCGCTGCCTCCGAAGAAGCAGCTTGTTTAGTATATCAAACCGAAACCCGCTTGTCAAGAACTTTTTTCGCCCCCGGCAAACTTTCTTTTCCGGCTTGCGCTACCCCGAAAAGACAGCTGTAATAGACTACTACTCCCACGCACTTTTGTCACCCCCCTTTTTAAGGTCTTTCTCCGTTTTTCGAGAACCCTTGTGAAAAGCTGTTTTATCTGGTATAATAATGTACCGGAATTGCTATTTTATTCAAAGGAGGTGTCGGCTTGCCCATCAAAATAGCCGACAGTCTGCCCGCACGCGCTGTGCTGGAAAGCGAAAACATCTTTGTCATGACCGAGCATCGTGCCACAACACAGGATATCCGTCCGTTGCGTATTGCGCTGCTCAATCTGATGCCGCTGAAAATCGTAACGGAAACGCAGATCCTGCGCTGCCTTTCCAACACGCCCATCCAGATCGAGGTAGACCTGATCCAGACCAAGACCTATCATTCCAAAAACACCCCGGAGGATCACCTCCTCACCTTCTATAAGACGTTTGACGATATCCGCGACAAAAAGTATGACGGCCTGATCATCACCGGCGCGCCGGTAGAGAATATGCCGTTTGAGGAAGTGGAATACTGGGACGAACTCGTAGAGATCATGGACTGGAGCAAATCCCACGTCCACTCCACCCTGCACATCTGCTGGGGCGCGCAAGCCGGGCTTTACCACCATTACGGCATCCCCAAATACCAGCTGCCCAGAAAGATGTCCGGCATCTTCCGCCATCATGTACTGTTCCCCAAAGAACCCTTAATGCGCGGGTTTGACGACATCTTCTGCGCGCCGCATTCGCGCCATACCGAAGTGCGCGCTGCCGATATCCGCAGGGATGACCGGCTGCGCCTGCTCGCGGAATCCGACGAGGCGGGCGTATACATCGTGGAGGCCATGAACGGCCGCCAGATCTTTGTGCTCGGCCACGGCGAATACGATTCGGACACGCTCAAAAAGGAATATGAGCGCGACATGGCCAAAGGGCTGAACCCGGACGTCCCGCTGCACTATTTCCGCAACGACGACCCGGATGACATTGTGCTTGTCACATGGAAGGCGCATGCGCATCTGTTTTACACCAACTGGGTCAACTACTACGTTTACCAGACGACCCCCTATTATCTCGACAGAATATAAAAAGAAGCGGCTATGCAGCCGCTTCTTTGAGACTGTCGAAAAACATAGTTTTTCGAGCAGTCTCTCGATCGAAACCACGCTTTCGATCGAAATTTCCGCTGTCTGCGCGCGCCTTTCAGGCACACTTGCCAGCGGTTTGTATAAAAACCCACGCGCATGTCGCGGGTTTTTATGAAAATTGCGGTTCTCCGCAATTTTCTATTTGATACGCGCTGCGGCGCGAAAAACTTTTTCGACAAGCTGAAAGAAGCGGCTATGCAGCCGCTTCTTTTTTGTTATCCCTCTTCTGCACTGACCAGATGGCACAGTGTCATCATGCTGTCGGACAGGTGCACGTTTTCCACCGGCACACCCAGCCCCTCCAAATGCAGGTCTTCTCCCGTGAAATTCCACAGGCCGCGCACACCGTGATCGACCAGATCGCGTGCGATTTCCGGTGCATTACCGCGCGGGATGGTCAGCACGACCACGTCCGGCTTGTACTGATCCAGAAATTCATGCAGCGTATCGCTGTGGCGCACCTCGTAACCGCCGAATGTTTTCCCGGTCAGGTCGGGGTTGGCGTCAAATGCGCACAGCAGCTTAAAGCCGCTGGCCGAAAAATCAAAGTTGTTGAGCAGCGCGCGGCCCAGGTTGCCTGCACCCAGCAGGATCGCCGTGCGGCCTGCATGCAGCCCCAGGATCGAGCCCAGCTCCTCCTGCAGCTTGTCGACATTATAGCCGTAGCCCTGCTGGCCGAAGCCGCCGAAGCAGTTGAAATCCTGCCGGATCTGGGACGCTGTCAACCCCATACGTTCCGCCAGAGCACGGGAAGAGATGCGCTGCACACCTTCCGCTTTGAGCTCGCAAATATTCCGGTAATAGCGTGGCAGCCGCTGGATTACCGCTTTGGAAACCTCTTGCTTTCGTTCCACAGGCACTCTCCCTTTCTCTCACCTTTTTGTCAGCAAAGCAGATTACAGCTTCGCGATCGTATCCAGCACATAATCCGTGAATTCCTGCGCGGTCGCGCCGGTATCACGGCCGTTGACAACGACCTTCTTCTCCTCGAACATGCAGATGTCGAGCGCGCGGTCGAGCTTGTTCGCCAGTTCGATCTCGCCGATGTGCTCGAGCAGCATGACCGATGCGCGCAGCACGGAGGACGGGTCGGCGTACTGGGCGCGCCCCTCCTGCACCATGCGCGGCGCGGAGCCGTGGATGGCTTCAAACATGGCGTAGCGCTTGCCGATGTTGGCAGAGCCGGCGGTACCGACGCCGCCCTGGATCTCGGCCGCCTCGTCGGTGATGATGTCGCCATACAGGTTGGGCAGCACAACGACCTTGAAGTCGCGGCGGCGCTTGTCGTCGAGCAGCTTCGCGGTCATGATATCGATGTACCAGTCGTCAAACACGACTTCCGGGTATTCCCTGGCGACCTTCTGGCAGGTGTCGAGGAACTTGCCGTCGGTCGTCTTGATGATGTTCGCCTTGGTGACGCAGGAAACACGGTTCTTGCCGGTCTTGCGTGCGTAGTCAAACGCCAGACGCGCGATACGCTCGCAGCCCTGCGAGGTTGCAACCGTGAAGTCGATAAACAGGTCGTCGTCGATCTGCA
The DNA here is from genome assembly GCA_019115425.1 of Candidatus Agathobaculum merdigallinarum. GTDB lineage: Bacteria > Bacillota > Clostridia > Oscillospirales > Butyricicoccaceae > Agathobaculum > Agathobaculum merdigallinarum. The sequence continues at coordinate 2,846 of DXDO01000182.1, forward strand.
CGCCCTGCGAGCCGACAGCGTAGCCGCCCTCGGTGTTCTCGCGGTAGAACGTCCAGTCGATGCCGAGCTCGGGCACCTTGACCGGGCGCACGTTGGCAAACAGGTCGAGCGCCTTGCGCATCGCCACGTTCGCGGACTCCACGTTCGGCCACGGGTCGCCCTTGCGCGGGGTCGTGGTCGGCCCCTTGAGGATAACGTGGCACTGCTTCAGTTCTTCCATCACGTCGGGCGGGATCGCACAGCCGAGCTCGGCGCGGCGCTCAATGGTCAGACCGTCGATCACGCGGAACTCCACCTTGCCTGCCTTGACCTTGTCCGCAAGCAGGGTCTCGAGCGCGTGCTGCGCCATGCCGGTGATCATCGGGCCGATGCCGTCGCCACCGCACACGCCGATGATGAGCTTGTCCAGTTTGGAATAATCAATAAAGTCGTCCTGCGCCTTCATATCCGCAATGCGTTTGCGCTGGCTCTCGACGACTGCTTCAAATTTATCCAGAATCGCCTGGTCGATAGACATGTTCGTGTCCTCCTGCTGAATTGATATTATTTTAACAAAAATTTCGCATACTGTCAAGAAAGCAGGTCAGAGAGGGCAAGTGCTGTCCTCTCTGGCCTGTATGGTTGTTGAGTTACTTGGCGTTCTGCTTGGCGTAGTTGAGCGTACCGCCCGCGAGCAGCGCGCCGCGCTGGCGGTCGGAAACCTCGCAGTCCGCCTTGAACGTCCTGCCGCCGCAGACGACGGTGACCTGTTCGCCGTTTTTGACCTCTTCCAGCACGTTCGGCAGGGAGATGTCGTCCAGCAGGCTGATCGCGTCGTAATCCGCCGGGTCGGCAAAGGTCAGCGGCAGGATACCGGAGTTGACCAGGTTTGCCTTGTGGATACGTGCGAACGACTTGCACAGCACTGCCTTGACGCCCAGATACAGCGGGACGAGCGCCGCGTGCTCACGCGACGAGCCCTGGCCATAGTTCGCGCCGCCGACGATGATGCCGCCGCCCTGCTCCTTGCAGCGCGCCGGGAACTCCGGATCGACGTTGATGAAGCAGTAGTTCGAATAGTACGGCACATTCGAGCGGTAGGGCAACAGCTTTGCGCCTGCCGGCAGGATGTGGTCGGTGGTGATGTTGTCCTCAGTCTTGAGCACGACCTTGCCGGTGTAGGACGCTTCGAGTGCCTTGCCCAGCGGGAACGGCTTGATGTTTGGGCCGCGCACGACCTCGACCTCGGCCGGGTTCTCGGCGGGCTTTACGATCATGTTGTCGTTGATGACAAAATGCTCGGGCATTTTGATCTCCGGCATGTCGCCCAGCGTGCGCGGGTCGGTCAGCACGCCCGCGAGCGCAGACGCCGCCGCGACTTCGGGGGACACCAGATAGATCTGCGCGTCCTGCGTGCCGGAACGGCCTTCAAAGTTGCGGTTGAAGGTGCGCAGCGATACGCCGCCCGACTCCGGCGACTGGCCCATGCCGATGCAGGGGCCGCAGGCGCATTCGAGGATGCGCGCGCCCGCCGCAATGATGTCCGCCAGCGCGCCGTTCTGCGCGAGCATGTTGAACACCTGCTTGGAGCCCGGGCTGATGGTCAGCGAAACGTCCGGATGCACGGTTTTTCCCTTGAGGATGGACGCGACCTTCATCATATCATAGTAGGAAGAGTTGGTGCACGAGCCGATGCAGCACTGGTTGACCTTGATCGCACCGATCTCGGACACCGGCTTGACGTTATCCGGCATGTGCGGCATGGCTGCCAGCGGCTCGAGCGCGGACAGATCCACGGTATACTCCTCATCGTAGACCGCGTCCGGATCGGAGGAAAGCGGGGTCCACACGTCGCCGCGGCCCTGCGCCTCGAGAAACTTCCGTGTCTCCTCGTCGGACGGGAAGATCGAGGTCGTTGCGCCAAGCTCAGCGCCCATGTTGGTGATGGTCGCGCGCTCGGGCACGGACAGGGTCTTAACGCCCTCGCCCGCGTACTCGACGATCTTGCCGACGCCGCCCTTGACGGTCATCTGGCGCAGCACGTCCAGAATCACGTCCTTGGCGGAAACCCACGGGGACAGCTTGCCCGTCAGGTTGACGCGCACCATCTTGGGCATGGGGATATAGTACGCCCCGCCGCCCATCGCGACCGCAACGTCCAGACCGCCCGCGCCAAACGCCAGCATGCCGATACCGCCGCCGGTCGGGGTGTGGCTGTCCGAGCCGATCAGGGTCTTGCCCGGCGCGCCGAATCGCTCCAGATGCACCTGATGGCAGATGCCGTTGCCCGCCTTGGAATAATAGATGCCGTGCTTCTTGGCGACCGAGCCGATATACTTGTGGTCGTCCGCATTTTCGAAGCCGGACTGGAGGGTATTATGGTCAATATAAGCGACCGAACGCTCGGTTTTGACCTGATCGACGCCCATCGCCTCAAATTGCAGATAGGCCATCGTGCCGGTCGCGTCCTGTGTCAGCGTCTGGTCGATCCTGAGGCCGATCTCCTGCCCCTGCACCATTTCGCCGTCCACCAGATGCGCTTTCAGAATTTTCTGCGCGATTGTCATACCCATTTGTGTTTCCTTCGCTCCTTTATATCCCGCACGCGGCGCATCGCGCGCCGCGCCCCGTCCGCCGAATGTGCAGGACGGGTGTGTTGCGGCTTCCACAGCCTTCTCCACGGCGCGTAAAACGCGCCGTGCCCAAAAACAAAACAGAAGTGGCTTTGCAGCGCAAAACCACTTTTATTCTACAACAGTTCTGTTTTTTTGAAAAGCCCTTTTCGGCTATCTCTTTTCACAAATATTCTCGCCGATTTCCGCGGTCGCAAAAGCATTTTGCAAGGTGCAGCCCACGTTGCCTGCAAGATACTCGTAATACGCCTGGCTGCCGATCATGGCGGCATTATCCCCGCAAAGCGAAAGCGGCGGCAGGTACAGGCGGGTATGCGTGCGCTTTGCCATATCCTGCAAGGCCGCGCGCAGGAAGGAATTGGCCGCCACGCCGCCCGCGCAGACCACGCGCTGGGTATGGGTCTGTTTAACCGCCATTTCCAGCCGCGGCACAAGCGTCTGCACGACCGCCGCGCAGAACGAGGCTGCAAGGCCGTTCCGATCAATCGTTTCTCCCTTCTGCTCGGCGTTGTGCGCCAGGTTGATGACTGCGGTCTTAAGTCCGGAGAACGAAAAGTCGAGCGGCGCGTCCTTGATGTGTGAATCCGGCAGCTTATAGCGCGCGGGGTCGCCGTCCTGCGCGAGCTTATCGATCTTGGGCCCGCCCGGATAGCCCACGCCCAGCACACGCGCGACCTTGTCGAACGCCTCGCCCGCCGCATCGTCCCGCGTGCCGCCGAGGATCTCGAAGGAGGTATAATCCCGCACCATCACGATCTCGCTGTGTCCGCCGGACGCAATAAGCGTCAAAAACGGCGGCTTGAGATCAGGATAGGCCAGATAGGCCGCCGCAATATGCCCGCGGATATGATGAACCGGAATAAACGGCTTATTCAGCGAAAACGCCAGTGCCTTCCCGAAGTTCGCGCCGACGAGCAGCGCGCCGATCAGGCCGGGCGCGCAGGTCGCCGCGACCGCGTCCACCTCGTGCTTGTCCATGTTTGCGTCCGCAAGCGCCTTTTGGGTCACGCGCACGACCGCCTCCATGTGCCGCCGTGACGCGATCTCAGGCACCACGCCGCCGTACAGCGCATGCGTCTCGATCTGCGTGTCCACCACGCTCGAAAGGATCGTCCGTCCGTCCTCGATGACGGCCGCCGCCGTCTCGTCGCAGGAGGACTCTATCGCTAAAATTTTCATTGCTTCACCTGTTATCTCTGTTTTGCAAAATATGGCGCGCCAAATCCGCGTCCTGTTTATGTACATAGGTGGCGTACTCCTGCGGATACTGCACGCGCACACCCATCACGTCCTGCCGCTCGAGCAGGCGGCGGGTATTGTCCCGCACCTCGGTGCGGAACGCAATGCCTTCGCGGCTGAGCGCCTGCTGCGCCTCGAAATAATCCTGCTGTTCGTTTCCATCCGGCCTTACCTACCGCATCGTGCCGTCCGAGATCTCCTTTTCCATGCACACGCAGATCTCATCGCCCACGAAATCCCCGAAATTCGGTATGAGCCGGTAGCCCCGCTTCTCGTAAAAAGCGATCGCGTCCGGCATATCCGCGCCGGTCTCGAGCACCGCGCGGTGGCACCCGCTCGCGGCGGCGTGCCGCTCCAGCGCGGCGACGATCTTGCCCGCGATCCCCTGCCGCCGGCAGTCCGGCCGGACGTACATCCGCTTGATTTCCGCTGTGACCGGATCATACGCACGCCAGCAGCCGCAGCCCACGGGCATTTCCCCTATGTAGGCTACCACGGCACAGGCCATGCCGTCAAGCGCGTGGTACTGCTTATATTTTTCCGCAACCTCGCCCCAGCCCGCTCGGAAATACGCATCCAGCTCCGCGACCAGCGCCGCCAGATCCGGATGGCCGATATCGACGAATTTCAGTGCGGCCCCCTGCGCATGATCCAGCTCTTTTTCAAAGCACAGGCAGTTGTCTGCCCCTGCCGGACTGCCGTAATACGGCATGACGCGGTAACCCAGTTTGAGATACAGCGCCGCCGAATCTCCGGTCGTGCGCGCGGTCTCGAGAATAGCGTGCGTATAACCATGCTGGGCGGCGTCGCGCTCGACCGCATCAATCACCGCGCTGGCGACGCCCTGCCGCCGGTATTCCGGCAGGACATAGATGCGCTTGATCTCCGCACTGCGCTCATCGATCCGCTTCCAGCAGCCGCAGCCCGCGGGCCTGCCGCCAATGTACGCGACCGCGCGGCAGCCGAACAGATGCGGGTCGTTGTACTTTGCGTACCGCTTATGTACCTCGCCCACGATTTCAAAATAATATTCGTCCAGCTTCGCCGCGAGCATGCGCAGGTCGGCGTCCTCCGCATCGACAAACCGGATCTCCATCCCGCCTCACTCCTTCAGATAAAGTGTCATCAAAACCGCGTCCTCGGATGGGGCGGTGTAAAAATTTTTACGCACGCCGACCGGCTTAAAGCCCGCGCCCTCATACAGCGCGATCGCGGGCGTGTTGGACGCGCGCACCTCGAGCGTGACAAAGGCCAGCCCCGCCCGCTTCGCCCGCTCGGCCAGTTCTGCAATCAGCGCGCGGCCGATGCCCTGCCGCCGGCAGTCCGGCGACACCGCAACGTTGGTGATATAGCCCTCGTCCAGCACGGTCTGACAGCCCACATAGCCCGCCGCCGCGCCGTCCTGCTCCGCGACAAGGAAAATGCCCTTTCCAAGCTCCTCGCGCAGCATGTCCGCGCTCCACGGCGCGTGAAAGCACGCTTTTTCGATCTGCGCGAGCGCGGCAAGATGGCGTTCCTCCATCGGTACGAGCGTCATTTCGCAAGCCTCTCGATGATGCTGCGCACACCCGCGTCGATCTCGGCCGCCGCGCGGCGGTAGGTCTCCAGATCGCCGCCGAACGGATCGGAAATGTCCTCGGGCAGCAGGGTAAACACCTTGTCCGCGCAGTCCGGAAACAGCTCGCACAGGCGGTCGTAATGCGCGCCGGTCATGCAGACCAGATAGCGCGCCGCGTGTGCCATTTCGGATGTCAGCATACGCGAGCGGTGCGCGGTGATATCCGCGCCCCGCTCGGCCGCCGCCGCAACGGCATTCTGCGAGGCGGGCATGCCGTCCTGCGTAAACAATCCGGCAGACGCAGCGGTCAGGCCTGTTTTCTCCTCCCCGCCGTGCGCACGGAACAGCCCCTCCGCCATCGGCGAGCGGCAAGTGTTCCCCGTGCAGATGAAAATAATCTTGTCCATCAGTGATTCTCCTTGAAAATACCGCGCTGTTTCGCGCCGTCAGGCGCGCATTTGACAGCCTGCGGCAGCCCGCTGCCGCAGGCATAAAAACGCGCGACATGCGCGTGCGTTTTTATACAGGAAAGAGAAAAAGTTTCTTCCGGAACTTTTTCTCGCCTGGGATGTGTCCGCGCTCCAGCGCGGCACATCCTTCCCCGTTTGTAAGGCGCACCGCGCCTTGCAAACGAATCATTTATTTTGTCTCGTACCAGCTCCGCCCCGCCTTGGCCTCCGCCACAAGCGGCGCATCCATCTGGAACGCAGCCTCCATTTCCTCCTTGAGCAGCTGCATTGCGACTTCCTGCTCGGATTTGGGCGCTTCGAGGATCAGTTCGTCGTGCACCTGCAAAATCAGGCGGCTTTCCAGCCCCTCACGCACCAGACGGTCGCGCACGCGCACCATCGCGATCTTGATGATATCCGCCGCCGTGCCCTGAATGGGCGTGTTCATCGCCACGCGCTCGCCGAACGAGCGGATGTTAAAATTGCGGCTTTGCAGCTCGGGCAGCGCGCGGCGGCGGCCGAACAGCGTCGTTACATAGCCCTTTTCCTTTGCACTTTCCTTGATGTCCTCCATGTATTTTGCCACGCCCGGATAGGTCTCAAGATAGGTGCGGATGAACTCGCCCGCCTCCTTGCGCGTCACGCCGATGTCCTGCGCGAGCGAGAAGTCCGAAATGCCGTATACAATGCCAAAGTTGACCGCCTTACAGGAGGAACGCATCTGCGGCGTGACCTCCTCCAGCGGCACATGGTACACCTTGGCCGCGGTCGCGGCGTGGATGTCCTTTCCGCTGCGGAACGCCTCGATCATGTGCTCATCCTGCGAGATGTGCGCGAGCACGCGCAGCTCGATCTGCGAATAGTCCGCGTCGATCAGCACATGGTCCTCGTCCGGCGCAACGAACATGCGGCGCAGCTCGCGCCCCAGCTCGGTGCGTACCGGAATATTCTGCAAATTCGGGTCGGTCGAGGACAGGCGGCCGGTCGCGGTCACGGTCTGCTGGAAGTGGGTGTGGATGCGCCCATCCTTCGGGCTGATGACCTTGAGCAGTCCTTCCACATAAGTGCTCTTGAGTTTGGTCAGCTGGCGGTATTCCAGAATTGCCGGGATGATCGGGTGCTTGTCCGCGAGCTTTTCGAGCACGTCTACATTGGTGGAATAGCCGGTCTTGGTCTTTTTCTGCGCGGGCAGGCCGAGCTTGTCAAACAGCACCTCGCCCAGCTGGCGGGTGGAATTGATGTTGAATTCGCCGCCGGCGTCCTCATAGATCTGGCCGACCAACACCTCGATACGCGCGTCCAGCTTTTCGCCGAAGGCGCGCAGCTCGTCCGGCGCGACCGCACAGCCCGCGACCTCCATCTCCGCAAGGATACTCAGGAGCGGCAGCTCGATCTCATAATACAGCTTGCGCATGCCGAGCTGCTCGATCTTGTCCGCAGCCTCGGCGTAGATCGCGCGCACCGCGCTCACATGCTGCGCGCAGGCCTCCATCGCCTGCTCCTGCCCGCCGAGCGGCGAAACCGCCGCTGGATCGTCCAGATCGAGCGCAGGCAGCTCGGTATTGCAGTAGGCGAGCGCCACGCGCGGCAGGTCGTAGCCCGACTGGGTCGGGTCGATCAGGTAAGCCGCGATGCAGGTATCGAATTTTACGCCCTCGGGCTGAATGCCGCGCGCGAGCAGCGCCGCGACGGCGGGCTTGGCGTCGTGCAGCACAAGCTCGATCGAACCGTCAAACAGGCGGCGCAGGATGGAATCCCAGTCCGCATCCCCGAAATCGTCCGCGAACAGCACGTTCGCGCTGTCGCCTTCCAGCAGGCAGAGCGCGCCGAGGGTCTCCGGCACAAGCGCAAACACACAGTCGGCGGCGGTCAGTACATCGAGCAGAGCGAACGCCCCTGCGGCGCTCTGGATGCGCTGCGGCTTGACCTCAGGCAGCTTGGGGGCGGCGTGCTCGCCGCTCAGCCCCAGCCGCTTGATGAAATTCTTAAATTCCAGCCGCGTGAGCAGTTCATATAGCGCGGGTTCGTCCATCTGCGCTTCCGGCAGGTCGGTTACATCCAGCTCCAGCGGTGCATTGCGGTCGATGGTTGCGAGCCAATAGCTGTCCTTCGCGGACTGCTCGCCCGCTTCCAGCTTGGCGCGCGCGCCCTTTTTGATTTTCGGGTCGTCCAGATGCGCATACACGCCGTCCAGCGAGCCGAAATCGTGCAGCAGCTGCATTGCGGTCTTTTCGCCGATGCCGGGCACGCCTGGGATATTGTCCGACGAGTCGCCCATCAGCGCCTTGAGGTCGATCAGGTAGATCGGGTCGAACCCGTATTTTTCGCGGAACTTCTCGGTATCATAGGTCTCGTAGGTAGTCTGGCCCATTCTGGTGGAGACCAGGCGCACAGTCGTACCCCCGCCGACCAGCTGCAGGCTGTCCCTGTCGCCCGTCACGATCACGCAGCTGTCGCCGTGCTCGTCCGCGCGGCGGCTGATCGTGCCGATCAGGTCGTCCGCCTCGTAGCCCGCCAGTTCGCAGCGCGTAAGGCCCATTGCATCCAGCACCTGCTTCATCACCGGCAGCTGCGCCGCCAGTTCATCCGGCATCCCCTTGCGCGTGGCCTTATAGGAGTCGAATTTCAAGTGGCGGAAGGTCTTTTCCTTTACGTCAAAGCAGACCACCGTGCGGTCCGGCTGCTCCTCATCCTGCAGTTTGAACAGCGTGGCCAGAAAGCCGTAAACCGCGTTTGTCGGCAGCCCCTCGTGGTTGGAAAGCTGCCGCACGCCGTAAAACGCGCGGTTTAGTATGCTGTTGCCGTCTATCACCATGATTTTCATGAACGCAGTCCTCATCATTCAGCAAAATTTATCCGATACAAATCGTTCCATATTTATATATATTATATCCTATCCGCAGCCGTATTTCCAGACAAAATAAGGGACGGAGCTTTCGCCCCGTCCCCATTACGGTTTTTTCAGCTGCCAAACCGCATTTGCAGCCGCAGTCTGTCCGCTATCATCGAGATGAATTCCGAATTTGTCGGCTTGCCCTTGACACCCGACACCGTGTAGCCGAAATAGCTTTGCAGCGTCTCGATATCGCCGCGGTCCCATGCGACCTCGATCGCATGGCGGATTGCACGCTCCACGCGGGAAGATGTGGTCTTATACTTTTTCGCAATGGATGGATACAGCACCTTGGTGATTGCGCTGACCGCGTCCATATCCTCGACCGCCATCATGATCGCCTCGCGCAGATACTGATAGCCCTTGATGTGCGCCGGCACGCCGACCTGATGGATCACCTCGGTCACGCGCACCTCAAGCGCGACGGCTTCTCCCGCCTTTTCGGCCTCCTGTCTGCCCGCACGCCACATGCGGATGCGCTCGCAAACCATTTCCGCGTCCATCGGCTTGCGCAAAAACATATCCACACCCAGCGCCGTGCATTCCGCCCCTGCCTGCGGGCTGGCAAACGCCGAGAGCACAACGGTCGCCGGCATTTTCTGCTCCTGCGCATGCAGGCGGCTGAGGACCATGATCCCGTCCAACACCGGCAGCACCAAATCGATCACCAGCAGGTCGGGCCGCAGCTCGCCAACCGCTGCAAGCGCCTTCGCTCCGTCTTCCGCTATACCAACTAATTCCATATCGGCGGCTTTTTCCAGCGCCGCAGACATGCGCGCGCAAAATTCACTGTCGCCGTCTGCAAGCAATACTCGGATTTTTTGTTCCATGTTGTCAATACCAGCTTTCCGAAAATGATTGTTCTCTTTTTGCTGTCAATAATTTACCATATACTTCCATATTTTTCAAGTCCGCTGTCAGAAAAGCTGGATTTTTTGTTCGACATTTTTCGAAGCATTTTGACATTCTTCGCAGAAAGCATCATGATGTTTATTCATTCGTCATTTCCTCCAGCATGCGCTCAATGTTGATCGCATAGCCGCAGGTGGGATCGTTGACCAAAACGTGCGTGACCGCACCGATGATCTTGCCGTTTTGCAGCACCGGACTGCCGCTCATGATTGTTGTCAATAAGGGACAACAAAAATTTTCAGTTAATTTTTCAAATCGCCTCTTCGGCATTTCCTATTTCGTCCCGAAAATTCCACTTTATATTGATTTCGCCCTTCGGATAGACCGTGATACTTTGCACAAGTTCTTTCATCAGTGTTCGGGAAATCCCTGAAATTTCAGCCTCTTTTAGAATACGCTGCTGTTCTGCAATGCAGGATTTCTGCTTTCTCTGTGTTTTTGTCCCTATTATCAAACACTCCTCCAGCTTTGAGATCTCCTCTTGGATTCCCTGTTCTTTGCGC
>DXDO01000183.1 GCA_019115425.1 Candidatus Agathobaculum merdigallinarum
CGCTGCTGACGAGCTCAACGGCCGTCCACGCAGAAAGCTGGGATACCGTACCCCAGAGGAACTGTTCGACGCTTTCCTCGATCGCATCTTTGCTGCCTGATACCCTCGGCAATCGCTCCTATTAAGATAGGCTGTACGCTATCTCCGTGATCAAGACCTTCTACCCAGGTGTGTCCAACTTGTTATTGCAATTTGCGAAAAATTTTCATTGTCTACTATATTTCGGCAAACCGTGTCTGGCGCAGCGGGCCGAGCCATTTGGCACATGAGCGTAAGAAAAAAAACAGCCGCGGCTGTTTCAGCTTGTCAAAAAAGTCCTTCGCGCCGCAGCGCGTATCAAATAGAATTTTGCGGCAAGCCGCAAAATTCATAAAAAGTCAGGACATGTGCCTGACTTTTTATACTTCGAGAGCAAAAAAGTTTCGTATAAGGGAACTTTTTTTGCGTAAATTTCGATCGGAAGCGTGGTTCCGATCGAGAGGATGTTCGAAAAACGATGTTTTTCGACATCCTCAAACAGCTGCGGCTGTTTTTTTATCAGTCGGCGGAAAACAGCGGGGTGGAGAAGTACCGCTCTGCGGTATCCGGCAGGACGGTGACGACCGTTTTGCCGGGCCCGAGCTTTTTGGCAAGCTGGAGCGCCGCCGCTACATTGGTGCCGCTCGAAATGCCGCACATCAGGCCCTCAAGCCGCGCCAGATCCTTCGAGGTCTGGATGGCCTCATCGTCGGTGACGATGTACAGATGGTCGTAAATTTTCGTGTTCAGGTTTTGGGGGATGATGCCGTCGCCGATCCCCATTTGCAGGTGTGTACCGATCGAGCCGCCCGACAGGATCGCGGCGTTTTCCGGCTCGACCGCCCAGATTTCAAGCTGGGGATTCTGTGCCTTCAGCACTTCGCCGATGCCGCTGATCGTGCCGCCGGTGCCGAAGCCGGAGCAGAAACCGTCGATTGGACCGCCGACCTGTTCGAGGATCTCGGTCGCGGTATGGTGGCGGTGAACAGCGGGATTTGCCGGATTGTCAAATTGGCCAGGAATAAAGACCTTTGGGTCATTTTTGGCCATTTCGTCTGCAATGCGCTGGCATTCGGCAATACAATCGCCGATATTGCCGGCATCATGTACCAGAATGACTTCTGCGCCATAGTGCCGCACCAGCTTGCGGCGCTCCTCGGAAACCGAGTCCGGCATGATGATTTTGACCGTATAGCCCTTTACCGCGCCGCACAGTGCAAGGCCGATGCCCTGATTGCCGCTGGTCGGCTCAACGATGATGGTGTCCGGATGGAGCAGCCCGCGGCGCTCGGCATCCTCGAGCATATTGAGCGCGGTGCGCGTCTTGATGGAGCCGCCGACATTCAATCCTTCGAACTTCACAAGCACGTCAGCGCAGTCCGCCGGAACCATGCGGTTCAGGCGCACCATTGGCGTATGGCCGACCGCTTCCAGAATGTTGCTGTATACCAAAAAAAATCTTCCTCTCAAACGTGTCTAATTCACATTATAGCACAACTTTTTGCATAAGCATAGAACGGATTGACCAAATCGCGTCAATTCGCGCGTCTTTTTTTGGAGTATATGCAAGGAGGAGGTGAAATGTGATGCAGTTGGCATTTCAGCAGGCGAACAGCGGCAACTATCTGGCGGCGACGCGCGGCAGGGACGATATCCGCTATATCGTCATTCATTTTACGGCCAATGATGGCGATACTGCAAAAAACAACGCGGATTACTTTGCGCGCGAAAATATTTCGACCTCAGCGCACTACTTTGTGGATGAGAATGAGGTCTGGCAGAGTGTGCGCGATCAGGATATCGCCTGGCACTGCGGCACGCGGGGCACTTATTACCATCCCTATTGCCGCAACGCGAACAGCATCGGTATCGAGCTGTGCAGCCGGATAAAGGGCGGCCGATATGTTTTCCAGGCAGATACGGTTCGCAACGCTCAGGCGCTTACGCGCATGCTGATGGAAAAGTACGGCATCAATGCAGACCATGTGGTGCGGCACTACGACGTGACACACAAGAACTGCCCCGCGCCGTTTGTGGAGAGCACAGCGGCATGGGACGCATTCAAAGCAGGGTTGACAGGGGAGGCGGATGATATGACAGCGGACGAGGTAAAGCAGATCATTGAGCAGAGCAAAACGGTGTATAGGACGGTGGACGCGGTGCCTGCGTGGGGGCGGGCGACGGTCGAAAAGCTGGTGCGCAAGGGCTGGCTTAAAGGGGAAGGGGAGAGCGGCAGTCTGGAGCTGTCCATAGACCTGCTGCGCACACTGGTCATAAATGACCGCGCGGGCATTTATGGAGAATAGGTGCATAAAAATGCCGAAAGCGCTCAGCTTTCGGCATTTTTATGCGGTTGATGTGAAAGAAAAAACAAACGGGGAAGCATCTGGGAGCAGACGTATCGGTTCGGTCCGGCTTCACTTCACCAGCTCGTACATGGCTGCTGCGATGATCTCCGCGTTTTGAAGCAGCCGTTCGATTTCCATATACTCGTCGGGCTTGTGTTCGCGGACTTCATCGCCCGGGAAGATCGGGCCGAACGCCACCAGACCCGGCATGGATTTGGCGTAAGTTCCGCCGCCAATGCACTTCAGCTCGGCTTTTTCGCCGGTTTCGGTCTCGTATACCTTGGACAGCTTGCGGATCAGCTCGCTCTCGGGCGGCAGATAGATTGCCGCGTCATGGTGCATGGCGGTCTCGGCAAAGCCGCCGAGGGAGAACGCGCGCTCGAGACGCGGATGTGCTTGGTCATAGGTCTTGGTGACAGGGTAGCGCACGGAAAGCGTGAGCGACAGCGTTTCGTCCGCGAAGGACGCAACGCCCAGGTTGACCGTCAGCTCGCCCGAAAGGTCATCGCGCATGGCAAGGCCGAGCGATTCTCCGCGCGTCTCCATGCCGATGTGCTCGGCAAGGAAAGCCATGCAGTCCCCCAGTTCGCCCTCGAGCGGGAGCTGGCAGAGCGCCTGCGCCAGACGGCCGATCGCATTTTCGCCCTGTTCAGGCGTGGAGCCGTGCGCGGACACGCCCTGCGCTTCCACGCGGATACCGCCTTCGACCGGTGTAACGGTGACTTTATCCGCCGCGATCCTGCCTGCCGCATCTGCCGGACAGTCCAGTTCTGCGACGGCATACGCAGGGGAGACGTTGGATGCGGTGCCGCCCTCGAATTTACGCAGCCGGTAAGCGCCGGTTTGGTGCAGCCTGCGGGTATAGATGCAGTTCATGATGCCCTTTTCCCCGTTGATGATCGGGTATTCGCCGTCCGGCGTGAATCCCATGACCGGCAGTTCGCCGCCGTGCTCCCGATACCATACCATGTCCTGACAGCCGGTCTCCTCGTTCGTGCCGAACAGGATGCGGATGCGGCGCGCGGGCATAAAGTCTGCGTCCCTCAGCGCCGCGAGCGCATAGATCGCGGCGACCATCGGGCCTTTATCGTCCATTGCGCCGCGGCCGTAGATACGGCCGTCCCTGACTATGCCGGAGAAGGGTTCGGCTTCGGTCCAGCCGTCGCCCGCAGGCACAACGTCCAGATGGCCGAGCACAGCGACCATTTCCTTTCCCTCTCCGTATTCGCACCAACCGACGCGGTGATCCATATTGTGGGTGCGGAAGCCCAGACGCTCGCACAGCGCGAGCGTCTCATGCAGGCAGCGCGCCACGTCGCGGCCATAGGGCGCCTCCTCCTCGGGCGCGCCTTCCACGCTGGGGATGCGGATCAGCGCAGCCAGGCTTTCGATTAGCTCGTCCGCGTGTGCGCGGATATACGGTTTGCAGTCCATAAAGCTCCTCCTTGTTGAAATCTATTATCCTATCTATGGTATTGTACAGGATGAAACACAGTTTGGCAAATCCGCGGTCATGGTTCCGTGCTGCCGCGGTGCAGCACAAAATGGTTTTTGCGGAAGGAGATCAGCCCGTCGCGCTGCATTTTACCCAGTTCATTGGACAAGGCGCTGCGGTCGGCGTTCAGGTAGTCCGCAAGCTGCTGGCGGTCGAACGGAATATCAAATTCATCGCTCCCGTGCTGCACCGCCTGTGCGGACAGATAGGACAGCAGCCGCCCGCGCAGGGTTTTGGGCGTTGTGTGAAAGATCTTGCGCGTCAGGGTCAGGTTTTTGCGCGCACTGACATCCAGCAGGTTGCGGAGCAGGATATTGTGATCGGTATTTTCCTGCCGCGCGAGAGTCAGCAGATGTTCAACGGGCAGAAACAGAACATCGCTTGGTGCGGCCGCAACCGCGCTGACCATCATCGGCGCACCGGGTACACAGGCATAGGTCTCTGCAAACACCGCGCCGGGGCTGATATGGTCGAAGATGGCTTTGCCGCCCCATGCGTCGTCGCGCTCAATGGTTACGCTGCCGGACAGCAGCACGCACAGCGCGTGCGCGGTATCCCCCACGCGGTAGACCGGCTGCCCCTTGCTATAACGTTTATCATATGCGTGCAGCGTGTGCAGCAGTGCGGGAAGCCGCCCTGTGGGGATACCCGCAAACAGGCGGCAGTCGGATAGGATCGAAAGGTTCATATTTCCTCCCATTTTGTTGTTTTAACAACATACGATTGATTCTCAGTATAGTAAGATAGGTGCATAAAGTCAAGACCACGGAGGAACAGGTTATGGTTCGGAAGATTATAGAAATCAATGAAGAAAAGTGTAACGGATGCGGTTTGTGCGCGTCCGCGTGTCATGAGGGCGCGATCGGCATGGTAAACGGCAAGGCGAAGCTGCTGCGCGACGACTACTGCGACGGACTTGGGGACTGCCTGCCAGTCTGCCCGACAGGAGCGATCACCTTTGTTGAGCGCGAGGCTGCGGCCTATGACGAGGCAGCGGTGCAGGCCAACATGCGTGCGAAGGCGCAGCAGGAGCGGGGCGGCTGCCCGGGCAGTCAGGCGCGCGCACTGCACCGCGAGCCCGCGGCAGCGCCGGTAATAAGTGCGCCGGCAGCATCCCAGCTGCGCCAGTGGCCGGTGCAGATCAAGCTCGTGCCGGTAAACGCACCTTACTTTGATGGCGCGCATCTGCTCGTCGCCGCGGACTGCACGGCCTATGCCTATGCGGATTTTCATCGTGATTTTATCCGGAACAAAATCACGCTGATTGGCTGCCCCAAGCTGGACGAGGGCGATTACAGTGAAAAGCTGACCGAGATCATCCGGCAAAACGATATCAAAAGCGTGACCGTTGTGCGGATGGAGGTGCCGTGCTGCGGCGGCATCGAGCACGCGGTGCGTACAGCTTTGCAAAACAGCGGCAAGTTTCTGCCATGGCAGGTGGTTGTTGTCTCAACCGACGGGCAGATCCTTGAGCCGTAGTGAAAAAGGTGATTAGTGTGAAAGTAAGAGCGGGACCAGTGCAGACAAAAAAGAGCGCACGAAAGCAGCCCTGCCAACCTTGGGTTTTCAGGGCAGTCGACAGAGGAGAAAAGGCATCAGGCAGAATCAAGCACAGTTAGGCCTTGCGTTTCAAGGAAACGAACAGCCTGCTTTACAGCCTTGGCAAGCTGCTTTTCTTTCAGATGCTCGGGCATATCTGCCCGATAAAGGTCAACGGGATTCCAT
>DXDO01000184.1 GCA_019115425.1 Candidatus Agathobaculum merdigallinarum
CTATGGATTTTTTCTGTCCAACTTGATTTTACAATCAACCAATGAAAATTTTTTTGCTATACTTGTATAAAGATTTTCCCAATCAGATACATGTGTATCAAAAATTTTCGCACAATCGTTTGTTCAACCGAAAGAGGCAATCCCATGTCCAAACTGAAATACTGGCCGCAGCGCCTGCTGATGCTCCTGCTCGGCGTTATGGTCACTGAATGCGGCTCTCAGCTTTTTGTTGCGCTGGATATCGGCGCGGCCCCCTTTATGATACTGGTGCAGGGCGTTTCAAGGCAGACCGGATTGAGTTATGGCCAATCCACAACGGTTTTGATGCTGCTCTGCCTGCTGGCGATCTTTTTCACCTCCCGCAGGCATATCCGTCCCGGCACGGTTTTCTGTATGTTCTTCACCGGCCCGATCGTAGACTTCTACGCATCCCTGTTCAGCCTTATCATTCCTGACCGCCGCCCGCTGCTGCTGACCGTTCTGCTGGTCGCGCTGGGCTGCGTGATCGTTGCCATCGGCATCGGCATTTCCGTCCACTCGGAGGCGGGCGCCTGCCCCAACGATCTCATCCCTGTGATTGCGGATGAAAAAATTCCCCGCCTCCAGCTCCGGTGGTCACGGATGCTGTGGGACGCCTCCTGTATCATTGTCGGCTTCTGTATGGGCGGCACACTGGGCATTGGCACGGTGATCGCGCTGACGCTGTACGGCCCTTGTCTGCAATTTTTCCTGCCGGTGGCGCGGACGCTCGCCCGCTGGCTGCGTATTCCGGTGCAGGCGGCCTCATAAAAACGACTGCAAAACCCCAGACCTGACCTCTGTCAAGTCTGGGGTTTTTTTCTGTCTCACAATGCGGTTCCCCGCTTCGGAACCGACAGACGTGCCATATCCACGTTTTCCAGCCGAAGCAGCGCGGCCTTCTTCTCCACACCGCCCGCATAACCGGTCAGGCTGCCGCCGCTCCCAACCACGCGGTGGCACGGTACGATCAAGGACACCGGATTGTGCCCCACCGCGCCGCCGACCGCCTGCGCGGACATGCGCGGCACGCCCCTCTGCTTTGCCAGCCGCGCGGCGATCTCTCCATAGGTCGTCACGCTGCCATAGGGGATCTGGCATAGAATCTCCCAAACCGCAAGCCGGAACGGCGACCCCAGCAGCCGCAGCGTTGGCGTAAAATCCGGCATTTTTCCGTCAAAATACCGGTCCAGCCATCGCCCCGTCTGTTCAAAAACCGGCAGGTCCGCTTCGGTATGCTCCGAAGGCAGGGTATCCGCGAAATATTTCTGCCCATCAAACCACAGCCCTGTCAGCGCCTGTCCGTCGCTTGCCAGCGTGATGCTGCCGAGCAGCGAGGTATAATGACTTGTAAAATACACCGCGTATCTCCTCCTTCCGCCCAGTCTCCATGATTCTGCCGGTATGCGCACCGCAGGACGATCACTTCTGTCAGGCCGTTTCCCCGTCCCGAATAGCTTTCTTCTTTTTCAGAGGCATTTTGCTTATCGGGCAATCAGCCCGTACAGCAGGGTATGCAGCAGCTCTCCGGCCTCTTTCTCGACATCCTGAACCGATCCTTCCCTGATATATACGCCGAGAAAATTGACAAAGGTACGGAACTGCCGGATGGCTTCTTCGGTTGAAACACGATCGGTCAGCCGCTCCTTCTCCAAAACCGAAAGCAATGCGGCATTATTGAATTTGTCAAACGCGGCGCGGCATGCTGCGATTTTTTCCGCCAGGTGCATCGGCGGATACATCAGCACCTCGTAAAAAAGCTGGCGGTGCGCCGGATGCTGCTGAAAAAAGCGCAGGCGCACGTCGAAATACTCCGTGACCGTGACGCCCTGTATATTCATCTCCGCCGAGAGCCAGCCCGTCATTTCCGTGAACAGCTTTTCAATGCAGGCGATATAGAGCGCATCCTTATTGGGATAGTAGTGGTAAAGCAGCCCTTTGGAGATGCTGCCGTGCGCACAGATCAGGTTGATCGAGCTGCCTGCATAACCGTGCTCGGAAAATTCCGCAAACGCATGGGTCAGGATATGCTCCCTGCTTTTCCTGTTTTTTTCAGCCTGTTTCATCCGATCCCTCCCCTTGGTTACAGTATAGCAAAATCCATGTTTTGTGTCCATATTGTTATTGACCAGCCGAACGGTTTGTGGTATTTTGAAAACAAACCAAATAGTTTGTTTTATGGGGCGATCAATGTGAAGAAGAAACTTGTATGCGTTCTGCTCAGCGCGGCGCTCCTATCCGGAACTGCATCGGCCGCGGCGTGGCCGGCGTGGGCGGAGGATGCGAGGGGCTGGGCAGAGCAGCTCTCGTTCAGTGAAGCGCTGCTGGCGTCGCCATACGCCGCAGTCACACGCGCGCAGGCGGCGCAGCTATTATATGAAGCTGCGGGACGGCCCGCAGTTTCCGGAGATTCGCCGTTTACCGACGTACCCGCCGATTATGCCGACGCGGCCTCCTGGGCGGCGGAACAGGGGTATATCGAGGGTGTTGGCGACGGCAGATTCCTGCCGGACAGTCTGGTAACAAGGCAGGAATTTGCTGCAATGCTGTACCGCAGGGCAGGCGAGCCTGCCGTGACCGGCAATGAGCTGCAATCCTATGTGGACACTGCAACGGTCCCTGGCTGGGCGGAGAATGCGCTGCTTTGGAGCAACAAGACCGGCATTATCAGCGGTAAATCCACCGATCATCTCGCACCCCTGGATACCATCGTCGTGGCGGAAGCGGTTCTGATCCTTCAGCGCGCGGCGCTGCTGCCGGATACAGCGGTACTGATGCAGGATCTTGAAACCCTGACCGCGCAGCACCGGCCGATCGGTTCGGCTGGCGAGCAGGCGGCGGCGCAGTACCTGCAAAGCCGCTTTTCGGAAATGGGCTATCAGGTCAGCACGCAGGCATACACGAATGATGCGGGGCAGACCGGCACCAATGTGATCGCTGTCAAACCCGCTGAAAGCGCAGACGCGGATATCCTTGTGATATCTGCGCACCACGACAGCGTGCCGACCGCCTACGGCGCGAACGACAACGCCTCGGGCGTGACCGCGCTGCTGGCCGTGGCGGAGGCCCTCAAAGACGCAGAAACCGACACCGAGATACGCTTTATCAGCTTTACCGATGAAGAAAACGGCAAAAGCGGCTCGCGCTATTACACCTCCGCGCTTTCCGAGGACGAGCGCAGCCGCATGATCGGCGATATCCAGCTGGATATACTGGGCGGGCTTGGCTCGAGCGGCACCATGATCTGCACCATGGACGGCGAGGCCAACTGGCTGACCGCGCTGCTGCAAGACAAGAACGCCGCCCTGCCGCTCGGCGCGGAAACGGCAAGCGACCATGCCGCGTTCCAGCTGGCCGGTGTGCCGAGCGTGCTGGTGATGCAGAACGGCCGCGGCTACCTCTACCATTCGGCGGCGGACATCGCCAGCCAGATCGACCTGTTCGCCCTCGCGGGCGCGGCACAGTCTGTATCGTCCGCAGCGCGGGAGATCATGGATACGGATACGCCGTCCTATCATGAGATCGCGCGCGAGCAGGCAGAGGGCTACACCTACCGTCAGACTCGGCAGAATGTCATTTATTTCAGCAGTTCACTGGCGGATACAGAGGCATATATCGGCGCGGCTGGGGAACTGGTAAATACCGAGGAAATCAATGGTGACGGCTGGACCGATGTTTACGACACCTATCGGTATTCCATGCGGTGGTTCGACGGAGAAACACCGATGAACACCTATTACCGCTACCGCAACGGATTTTTACAGAATATTGAAATCCATCCGGAGGAAACCGGCTATACCGCTGCCGAGGTGCGCAGTCTGATTACCGCGATGTACGGTGCACCCTCCTCAACGGAACAGGGGCGTGAAAGCTGGATGGACGAGATTTACAGCAAGTATATCACCCTGTCGGACACGGCGGATGGCTGTACGGTCACAGTGTCGAACTATTCGCTCGGCATCACCAATATCATCGCGGAATATCCGATCGTGAACGGGCAGGCGCAGATCAGCGACGCCCAGCATGCAAAGGTATGGGAATTCCTGTGCTCCATTCTGCCGGATGACGCGCGCGTGAAGATCGCAGAGTTTAACCTGTATACCGACGGCTACAGCAACGTGCTGGCCTATACCTCGCCGGTCAAGGATGAGAACGGCGAGTCGGATAACACCCGGTTCTCGATCAACATCGACTACTATGACGTATACGACGAAAACGCCAGCCCGCGCGACTGGAGCAAGCTGACCTACACCATCCTGCACGAATACGGCCATGTACTGCTGGAGGATGAGACACAAATCGATCTGTCGGTCGGCAGCGGTACGCACGATCCGGCGGGCTTTATCCCCGGCTCGTTCCGCAAGGAATTCTACGACCGCTTCTGGAAGCAGATCGACACCGGTACCGGTGTGAACGACTATGAGCAGAACCCAACGAATTATGTCAGCCGCTACGGCGCAAATTATTTCCATGAGGATATCGCGGATACCTTCGCGGTATTCGTGCTGGGTGCGAAACCGACCGGCGACACGGTGGCGGAGCAAAAACTCGAGTTCTTCTGGGCAGATGCGGACATGGTGCGCCTGCGTCAGGCCATCCGGACAAATCTGGGCCTGACTGAAGCCGAAGCGAACTGAACTGATCTGTGTTCAGAAGATCAGCGATATATTCCCATAAAAATGGTGACTTCCGGCCCAGAGCAAAGCTCAGCGGCCACAACAATACTGGAAGGAGAGATTAAGATGAAGAAAAGGGTATTGGCAGCGGTATTATGTGCATTGGGGATCCTGTGGATGGTCGGATGCAGCGCAAACAGCGATGCGCCGACGACAGAACAGGGCGACGTGCCCGTTGACACAGAAAACCAAGGGCAAACCGCGGAGCAGACGACTGATCTGTCCGCAGTTGTGGAACTGGTCGGCAAGGCGGACGAGGATACTGCCGATCTGCTTGGCGGCGGCGAGGAAAACTGGACGAGTGACCAGCAGACCTTTATCGGCCGCATTTATCAGACTGAGCTGTACGGCGATCCGGTAATGGTTTATTCGTCATGCAGTGCCCGAGAAAACCGTGGACGCGGTCTCGGTTTGGATCTCGGACGGAGAGCAAGAGGTAACGGACGAGATGCTCCAGACATGGCAGGAGCGCATCTCTTCGTTTACCGGCGCAGAAATGCAGGATAAAGGCACGGCGGCGGAGTCCGGTTCGCAGGCATGGAGCTGGCAGGCGAATCATATGATCTACTCGCTGCGGCTGCTGGACAACATCCTGACGCTGGATATCAACCCCGCAGTAGGCGAGATCAACTGAAGCGATGAAAAATAGGAAGGAAAAGGAAGGAAAAGAAGGAAAAGAAAATCAGTTTGTTCTTGACACATGTCCTGAATTACGGTATAATATATCCCGTTGAAGCAAATTGATGGTATCACTCAACTGGGAGCCTGTGAAATGAAAAGTATGCCCCATGAGCAACTAACCATCAACAACTTCATATTCGCACTCGTTAAGCTTCCGTTTTGTGAAGAATATGGGGGTATAGCTCAGCTGGGAGCCCGGTTGAAGCGGTAAACAACCCCCGTACAGGGAA
>DXDO01000185.1 GCA_019115425.1 Candidatus Agathobaculum merdigallinarum
CGCCTGGCGTATCAAACACCAACACAGCCGAAAGAAACGGAGTGATCAAAGCACATGAAGGTGAAAGACGTACAGCACGGCAAAACCACACGAAAGAGCTTTGCACGCATCAACGAGATCTTGGAGATGCCCAATCTGATCGAGGTGCAGAAAAAGTCCTACCAGTGGTTCCTCGACGAGGGCCTGCGTGAGGTTTTTGCCGACACCGCGTCCATCACGGACTACACCGGAAACCTGGAGCTTTCTTTCCTCGATTATTCGCTGGATGAGGAGCCGAAGTACAGCGTTGAGGAGTGTAAGGCGCGCGACGCCACCTATGCTTCGCCCCTCAAAGTTCGCATGCGCCTGCGCAACAAGGAAACGGGAGAAATCAAGGAGCAGGAGATCTTCATGGGTGATTTCCCGAAGATGACCGACTCTGCGACCTTCATCATCAACGGCGCGGAACGTGCGATCGTTTCTCAGCTCGTCCGTTCGCCCGGCGTATATTTTGGCAAGGAGTATGACAAAACCGACAAGCTCCTGCTGTCTGCTACGGTTATCCCGTACCGCGGCGCGTGGCTGGAATACGAGACCGACGCAAACGATGTATTCTATGTCCGTATCGATAAAAACCGCAAAATCCCGATCACAAGCTTTATCCGTGCGATCGGCGTCAAGACCGATGCGGAGATCAAGGAACTGTTCGGTGAGGACCCGCTGATCGTTGCCACGCTTGACAAGGACCCCGCCCACACCTCGGACGAGGCGCTGATCGAGATCTATAAGAAGATGCGTCCGGGCGAGCCGCCCTCTGTTGAGTCTGCGACCAACCTGATGGACGCGATGTTCTTCGATATGCGCCGCTATGATATTTCTGCGGTCGGCCGCTATAAGTACAACAAGAAGCTGGACATTGCCCGCCGTATCACCGGCCACAAGCTGCTTGAAACTGTGGTCAGCCCGATGACCGGCGAGGTGCTTGCTGAGGCGGACGAAGTTCTGACCCGCGACAAGGCGCGCCTGCTGTCCCGCAGCGGTGTGAACAACGTTGTGATCGAATCGGGCGAGGGCACTGCCGTCAAGGTGTTCGGCAACGGCATGGTCGATATCGACGACTTCAAGGAGTATACCGGTTTTTCCGCCGAGAAACTCGGTGTTAAGGAAAAAGTGCGCTTTGCCGTCCTCAAGGAGATCATTGACTCCGGCGTTTCGGGTGAGGAACTGAAAAAGACCGTTCAGACCCGCATGCACGACCTGATTCCCAAGACCATTATTGTGGATGACATGCTCGCTTCGATCTGCTATCTGCTGAATCTTGGCCACGGCATTGGCGTCACCGATGATATTGACCATCTGGGCAACCGCCGCCTGCGCTGCGTGGGCGAACTGCTCCAGAACCAGTTCCGAATCGGCTTCTCCCGTATGGAGCGCGTCATTCGTGAGCGTATGACCATTCAGGATCTGGATATCGTCACGCCGCAGAGCCTGATCAATATCCGTCCGGTCACCGCTGCGATCAAGGAGTTCTTCGGCTCCTCTCCGCTGTCCCAGTTTATGGACCAGAACAACCCGCTGGCTGAGCTGACGCATAAGCGCCGTATGTCCGCGCTCGGCCCCGGCGGCCTGTCGCGTGACCGCGCGTCCTTCGAAGTGCGCGACGTTCACTATTCCCACTATGGCCGTCTGTGTCCGATCGAAACCCCTGAAGGTCCGAACATCGGCCTGATCTCGTATCTTGCGACCTATGCGCGCGTCAACGACTTTGGCTTTATTGAAGCGCCGTACCGCACCATCGATAAGGAGACCGGCTGCGTGACCGATCAGGTGCAATATATGACCGCGGATGTGGAAGATGAGTTCATTGTTTGTCAGGCAACCGAGCCGATCGATGAAAACGGCCATCTGATCAACGACCGTATCACCTGCCGCATGCGCGACGAGTTCGTCGAGGTCGACCGTAAGGATGTTGATCTGATGGACGTTTCTCCGCGCATGATGGTATCCGTTGCGACCGCGTTCATTCCGTTCCTCGATCATGACGACGCAAACCGTGCATTGATGGGCGCGAACATGCAGCGTCAGGCGGTGCCGCTGCTGCGGACCGAGGCGCCGTTTGTAGCGACCGGTATGGAATACAAGGCCGCTGTCGACTCGGGCACGATCCCGCTGGCGGAGGGCGACGGCGTCGTCACCCGTGTGACTGCGCGTGAGGTCGTTGTCCAGTATGACAACGGTCAGGAAAAATCCTATCACCTGACCAAGTTCCTGCGCTCCAACCAGTCTACCTGCATCAACATGCGCCCGATCGTTGATCTGGGCGAACGCGTTAAGGCGGGCGACGTGCTGGCCGACGGTCCCTCGACCGACAAGGGCGAGATCGCGCTCGGCAAGAATGCGCTGATCGGCTTTATGACCTGGGAAGGCTACAACTACGAGGACGCCGTCCTGCTCAACGAGCGCTTGGTGCGTGATGATGTATACACCTCCATCCATATTGAAGAGTACGAATCCGAATCCCGCGACACCAAGCTCGGGCCGGAAGAGATCACCCGTGATATCCCGAACGTCGGTGAGGACGCGCTGCGCAACCTCGACGAGCGCGGCATTATCCGTGTCGGCGCAGAGGTGCAGGCGGGCGATATCCTGGTCGGCAAGGTGACCCCCAAGGGCGAGACCGAGCTGACCGCAGAGGAGCGCCTGCTCCGCGCGATCTTCGGCGAAAAGGCGCGCGAGGTGCGCGATACCTCGCTGCGTGCGCCGCACGGTGAGTCCGGTATCGTAGTCGATGTCAAGGTGTTCACCCGTGAGAACGGCGACGAGCTGTCGCCCGGCGTTAACATGGTCGTCCGCGTCTATATTGCGCAGAAGCGCAAGATCTCGGTCGGTGATAAGATGGCGGGCCGCCACGGCAACAAGGGCGTTGTCTCCCGCATCCTGCCGCAGGAGGATATGCCTTTCCTTGAGGACGGCACACCGCTCGATATCGTTCTGAACCCCTTGGGCGTTCCGTCCCGTATGAACATCGGTCAGGTGCTCGAGGTTCATCTCGGCTTTGCCGCTGCAAAGCGTGGCTGGAAGGTCGAGACGCCGGTGTTTGACGGCGCAACGCTGGACGATATCAAGGAAATGCTGGTCGAGGCCGGCGTCAACGAGGACGGCAAGAGCGTCGTCTATGATGGCCGCACCGGCGAGCAGTTCGACAACCGCGTTACCGTCGGCTATATGTATTACCTCAAGCTCCACCATCTGGTAGATGATAAGATCCACGCCCGTTCGACCGGCCCGTACTCGCTCGTCACCCAGCAGCCTCTGGGCGGCAAGGCGCAGTTCGGCGGCCAGCGCTTCGGCGAAATGGAAGTTTGGGCGCTCGAAGCATACGGTGCCGCCTATACCCTGCAGGAAATCCTCACCGTCAAGTCGGATGATATCACCGGCCGCGTTAAGACCTATGAGGCGATCGTCAAGGGTCACAATGTACCGCAGCCGGGCGTGCCGGAATCTTTTAAGGTTCTGGTCAAGGAGCTGCAGTCCCTGTGCTTGGATATTCAGGTGCTCGACGAGAACATGGAGGTCATCGAACTGGCGGACGATGATGAGGATGAAGCGGATTTCATCCGCCCGATGGAACAGGCAGTTTCGGGCGCGGATGAGGAATTCGCCGCAGCCGGCTTTGGCATCAATGAGGCCGAGGACGGCGACACCGATCTCTTTGCACTAGACAATGCCGCTGAGGAGAGCGGCGACGATGCCGAAGATGATTTTGGCGATGGAATGGACGAATGAAACCATGGCCGCATGCAAAATCATCTGTGAATAGGGAAGGAGCATCTTAAAAATATATGGGATATCATACGTTTAATGCGATCAAGATCGGTCTGGCTTCTCCCGACCTGATCCGTCAGTGGTCATACGGTGAAGTCAAAAAGCCCGAAACAATCAACTACCGCACGCTCAAGCCGGAAAAGGACGGCCTGTTCTGCGAGCGTATCTTTGGCCCAACCAAGGACTGGGAGTGCCACTGCGGTAAATATAAGAAAGTCCGCTTCAAGGGAAAAATCTGCGATAAGTGCGGCGTTGAAGTCACCCGCGCGAAGGTGCGCCGCGAGCGCATGGGCCATATCGAGCTTGCCGCGCCCGTATCGCATATCTGGTACTTTAAGGGCATCCCGTCCCGCATGGGCCTGATTCTGGATATCAGCCCGCGCGTGCTCGAGAAGGTTCTGTACTTTGCCAACTATATCGTCATCGATCCGGGCGACACCCCGCTGATGAAAAAGCAGATCCTGACCGAGGCGGAGTACCGCGACATGCGCGAGAAGTATGAGGATGACTTCCGCGCCGGCATGGGTGCGGAAGCGATCAAGGAACTGCTGCAGGAGCTGGATCTTGACCAGCTTTCTAAGGACCTGACCGCCGAGCTGCGCGATTCCTCCGGTCAGAAGCGTCTGCGCATCATCAAGCGTCTGGAGGTTGTCGAGTCCTTCCGTCTGTCGCACAACCGCCCCGAGTGGATGATCATGGACGTTGTTCCGGTCATTCCGCCGGAGATCCGCCCGATGGTGCAGCTGGACGGCGGCCGCTTCGCGACGAGCGACTTAAACGATCTGTACCGCCGCGTCATCAACCGCAATAACCGTCTCAAGCGCCTGCTTGAGCTTGGTGCACCGGATATCATCGTGCGTAACGAGAAGCGCATGCTGCAGGAAGCCGTTGACGCCCTGATCGACAACGGCCGCCGCGGCCGTCCGGTCACCGGCCCGAATAACCGCGCCTTGAAGTCCCTGTCCGACATGCTCAAGGGCAAGCAGGGCCGCTTCCGTCAGAACCTGCTTGGCAAGCGCGTTGACTACTCCGGCCGTTCGGTTATCGTCGTCGGTCCGGACCTCAAGATCTACCAGTGCGGCCTGCCGAAGGAAATGGCGCTCGAGCTGTTCAAGCCTTTCGTAATGAAAACGCTTGTTTCCACCGGGAAGTCTACCAATATCAAGGATGCCAAGAAGAAGGTCGAGCGCGCAAACGCCGAGGTCTGGGAC
>DXDO01000186.1 GCA_019115425.1 Candidatus Agathobaculum merdigallinarum
TAAATCATATTCTGACGCACAGGAATTAATATCAGAAAAATCAAGAAAGACAAGGCGCGATATTAATCTTAGGCTGCGGTTTCGCGTGATGCAACGAGATAATTTCAAGTGTTGTATTTGTGGTGCCTCTCCCGCAAACGATCCAACAGTTGTTCTTCATATTGATCACATTATGCCTTGGTCAAAAGGTGGGGAAACGATAATGGAAAATCTGCAAACACTTTGCTCTAAATGCAATCTAGGAAAAAGTAATTTGATTTGATATATCAATTACAGGCTCTAAAATGCGTATTTTCGCATGGAATTTAGCGCGTTTTAATGATTATAGTATTTGTTGAGGAAAATTTTATGATGGACACCGAAATCCCTCAAACCGCGATTGATTACATCCAGTCCCTCGGTCGGTTTTCCGGCGCGCCCGGGCTGCACCGCATTTACGCGCTGTGCGCGGCGCTGGGAGACCCGCAGGACGGGCTGCGTTTTGTCCACATCGCGGGAACGAATGGCAAAGGTTCGACCGCATGCATGATCGCATCGGCTTTACAGGCTGCGGGCTACCGCGTGGGGCTGTATACTTCGCCCTATCTGATCCGGTTTCATGAGCGCATCCGTGTAGACGGCTTAACGATACCGGACGCCGACCTGAACCGCCTTGCAGAGCGCGTGGCAGTGGCCTGTGAAAGCCTGAGCCTGCCGGAAGGCGAATCGGTCGGCGCGTTTGAGTTTACCACTGCGCTGGCGTTTTTGTACTTTGCTGAGCAGGCATGTGATCTGGTGGTGCTGGAAACCGGCCTTGGCGGCCGGTGCGACGCCACCAATGTGGTGAAAACCACGGAGGTGAGCGTCATCACCCCCATTTCGCGCGATCATACGGCGGTTCTGGGCGATACGGTCGCCGAAATCGCGCGGGAAAAGGCGGCGATCATTAAGCCTGCGTCCGCGGTCGTGTGCGCGGACGGTCAGCCGGAGGAAGCGCGTGAGGTTGTCCGGCGTGCATGCGAGGCATGCGGCGCGATTTGGTACAGCGGCACGCGGGAATATCATCTGCTCCGGTGCGGCATTGACGGTTCGGCCTTTGTTTACGAGGGACAGGGCTACACCCTTGCCATGCCCGGCCGGCATCAGCTCCAAAACGCCATGACCGCACTGCGCAGCTTGTCCGCACTGCGCGAGCGCGGCTGGGAGATCCCGACGGAAGCTGCGGTGCGGGGGCTGGCGCGGGCGCGCATGCAGGGGCGGTTGGAACGGCTGTCGGAGCAGCCGCTTATCCTGCTGGACGGCGCGCATAACGCCGCAGGGATCAGCGCGCTGTGCCGTGCGGTGGACGAGATGCTCAAGATGCGCCGTCTGCACGTTGTCATGGGTATGGTGCGCGACAAGGAATACGAGGTCTGTGTGCGTGAAATCGCGCGCCGTGCGGATGTGTTCTACGCCTGCGCGCCCGAGGCGGACGACCGCGCGGTCAATGAACACACGATCGCTGCACTGGCCGAGCAGAGCTGCTCGGAGGTGTATGACTGCCGCACCGCCGAGCAGGCGCTGGGGTTGGCCCTGCGCAGCGCGGGGCAGCAGGACTGCATTTTGGTCTGCGGTTCGCTGTACCTGATCGGGGAGGCTGAAAAAATCCTGCGGTCACGACAGAAAACGGCAGAATAATTAGGAAAATATTGGTAAACTGAGGCTTGTACAGATGTACAAGCCTTTTCTTATGCCAAAACGAGGTGAACATATATGCTGCATATTACACAGGCCGAGCGCGACGGCACACTGATGATCTCGCTTTCGGGAGAGCTGGATCATCATGCGGCGCGCATGGCGATCGAACAGGCCGAGGATCTGCTCGTACTCTATCCCTGCGATAAGCTGGTGCTCAATCTGTCCGGACTGACGTTTATGGACAGCTCAGGGCTTGCTGTCGTGCTGCATCTGCACCGCACCTGCGCGCGCAGCGGGTGCGACTTTGTGGTGCGCGGTGCGCCGCCTCAGCCCATGCGGGTGTTTGAAGCGTCCGGACTGCCGCAGGTCATGATTTTTGAGAGGGGGGAGTAAGATGCGCGCTGTCATCAACAAAATGAGCCTGAAGTTTGAAAGCAGGTCGGTCAACGAAGCGTTTGCGCGCCAGTCTGTGGGCGCGTTTGTGGCACAGCTCGACCCGACCATGGAGGAACTGGGAGATTTGAAAACCGTGGTCTCCGAGGCGGTCACCAATGCGATCGTTCACGGCTATGCGGATAAAAGCGGCTTTATCACCGTCACGGTGCGTCTGTTTGAAGGGCGGGTGCTCGAACTCAAGGTCAAGGACGCGGGATGCGGCATTGAGAATGTCGAGCGGGCGCGTCAGCCCATGTTTACCACCGGCGATGATACCCGCAGCGGCATGGGATTTACGATCATGGAGACCTTTACGGACAAGCTGCGCGTGCGCTCGACGCCGGGCAAGGGGACGCTCGTGACCATGATCAAGGTACTTAAGGAGCGGGACGCGTGACGACCGATATGCGCGCCCTGCTCAAGCGGGCGGCCGCAGGCGACCGCGGTGCGGAAGCGCGGCTGATCGAGGAAAACAGCGGGCTGATCTGGTCGATCGCGCGGCGGTACTACGGCCGCGGCGCGGAACCGGACGACCTGTACCAGCTGGCCTGCGTGGGCTTTATCAAGGCGGTGCGCGGGTTTGACCCGTCGCTCGGCAATGAGTTTTCCACCTATGCGGTGCCCAAGATCGCGGGTGAGATCCGGCGGTTTTTGCGCGATGACGGGGCGGTCAAGGTCAGCCGTGCGCTCAAGGAGCGGTCGGTGCGCCTGCGGCGCGTGCAGAGCGAGCTGGAGAGCAAAACGGGGCGTTCGCCTACGGTGTCCGAACTGGCGGAAGCGGCGGGGATGACCGCGGAAGAAGTTGCGGCCTGCGAGCAGGCCGACGTGGCGGTGGACTCGTTCGAGCGAGAGCTGTCCGGCGGCGGGCGGCTGGGCGACCTTGTGGGCGACGAGGGCATGGAGGAGCGCACCTGTCTGTACCTGTCATTGGGCGACGCGGTGCGCGCCCTGCCCGAACGCGACCGGCAGGTGCTGGCCCTGCGCTTTTCGCGCGACCTGACCCAGCAGCAGGTGTCCAAGATCATCGGTGTGTCGCAGGTGCAGGTGTCGCGCATCGAAAAGCGCGCGATCCAGGCGCTCAGGGAAAAGCTCATAGAATAAGCGGGCCGTCCGAGAGGGCGGCCCGCTCCTGTGTCAGCCCTGCATGGATGCGCGCGTTTTTGATTTTTGTGCCGATATCCAAGCGGACCGCCCCAGTTTCCCACAGTTAATGTCACCGCATACCAGGGCGAGAAATTAGTCAATTTTGCCAACAAAACGATAGAAAATCTCGATTTCCTGTTCACGGCTGCCATCGTCGTGTTTCACGGCCTCGTGAACTAAGATTTTTTCAATAACAGCATTGAGCAGCGTCGCGGTCAATTCTGTAGGATAAGCCATTTGTCGGATGAGTGCAATCCATTTCCCGGCATCCTCTTCCCCCTGCTGGTCAGCAGCCAGGAGCGTCTGGATTTCGGCAATCTGGGCATCCAACTGTGCCTGCTCCCCCTGATACTTTTCAGAGAGCATTCTGAAGTTGTAGTCAGAGATGCGGCCAGCCACGTTATCCTCATAGACCCGCGTGAACAGATGGTCCACTTCGGACTTGCGTTTCTCTGCTTTTTTCAAATCAGAGAGATGCTTTTTGCGGATCGCCGCCCGGCTCTGATTCCCGGACTCCAATAGCCTCTGGAGAAGTTTATCCTCGTCCAATTCCGCCTGCTTGAACCAATATTGCAGACGGGACAGCACATAGGGATACAGGACATCATACCGGATGTAGTGCGCCGAGCATTTGATTTTCCCCATCTGGCCGTACTGGATACAATGATAGTGGCTGTACGGCTTGCTGTTTTGCCGGTTTGTACCGAATCCCATAGACCATCCACAGTCGGCGCATTTGAGCAGACCGGAAAAGATCTGCGTAGTGGCATCTTTTTGCTGCCTGCGCCGCTTGGCAATCATATCCTGGACCTGGCGGAATACCGCCTCAGAGATAATCGGCTCATGGGTCCCGCAGATTCGCAGCCATTCGCTGGGATCCTTCCTGATGCGGTGCTTGTTTTTGTAGGAGATGTTGGTTTCCCGGTAGTGGATTGTGTTGCCGATATAGGTCTCGTCCTTTAGAATGCTCTTCACTTGGGCAATCGTCCAGGCATAAGCCTTTTCCGGTGGCTGATCCTTATAGATGTTCGCAAAGGTCCCAAAGCGGGTAAAGTTCAGCCAACCGGGTGT
>DXDO01000187.1 GCA_019115425.1 Candidatus Agathobaculum merdigallinarum
CCAGCATCCCAAGGTGCTCGGCCTGCAGTTTGTCGACGGCATCCGCCGCCCCGACCGTGACAACGCGATCGACGTATATATCTCGGACGAGTACGAGGACGTGCTCGCGGACGGCGTATGGCAGAACACCTTCAAGGTCAAACCCGAGGTGCTGACCGCTGAGGAGAAAAAGACGTGGATCGCGCAGAACACCGGCGTGACCGTGGGTTCGGATGCGTTCTTCCCGTTCGGCGACAACGTCGAGCGCGCGCGCAAGTCGGGCGTGCAGTATATCGTGCAGCCGGGCGGCTCGATCCGCGACGATAACGTCATCGAGACCGCGAACAAATATGGTATTGTGATGGCGTTCACCGGCATGCGCCTGTTCCACCATTGATGCGGCAAAACGCAGCTTCGGCAGCTACATGGACGCTCGCCGCGCTTGCGGTACAGCTGATTGCGGGCGTATGTGCGGATATGGTGGGAAAGCCTGCCGGCATGGCGCTCCTGCTGATCTGCTGGCTGATGAACGGGTACGCGGCGTACCGCCAGCGCTGCCCGGCCGCGCTGGGCGCCGCGGCGGCGGGCGCGGTGCTTGCCGCGTTGTCGGCGGCGGGACTGTCCGGATGGGCGGTCAGCATTGCGTCCAACCTGCTGTTCCTGCTGTTTTATCTGCCGCTGCAGCGCGGCTTTGATGAAAAACTGTATGCGGCGCACGTGCCCGAACAGGCGCACCGCCTCGGCCGGGTCTGGGCGATGGCCACGCTCATCCAGCGCGGCGCGTCCATGCTGGGCTTCCTGCCCTGTTTCCAGGGGCAGGATGTGCTGTCCGCGCAGCAGGGCAGCTTTACGTCCCTGTTTGCTGTGCAGCTTGTTCTGGAGATGGTTGCGCTGATCGCGGCGATCGTTTCGTACATCTGGATGGTGCGCTACCTGTGGCGCGCACGGCGGCTTCTGCCAAAGGAGGGGACGGCATGAGCATGATGAAAGGCTATTATGCGTCCTTCCTGATCGCAGGCGGGGCAGTGCTCATGCTTGCAGCACCGGACAACTGGATGCTGCAAGTTGTGGCGTATGCTGTGATCTCGGGCGGCGCGGTCATGCTGCAAGGCGCGTCGCGCTGGTATTTCCGCGCGGAGCTGGCCGCAGACGTGATGATCGTGCTGACCATCCTCGGCGGCACGCCGGTTTTCGGCCCGGGGCTTGCCAAAATCGTCCTGCTTTACGCAGGCGACGCGGTGCGGTGGATCATGGGCTGCCTGCTGTTCTGCGCGTTCGGCGCGGTCATGCGCGCGGCGGACCGAAGCGCGGCGCCCGAGTGGGTGCTGCTCGCCGTGTGGAGCGTGGGCTGCATCCTGCCCATCCTGTCCGCGGTGATGGGATTGAACGAGGCGCTGCTCGAGCAGGTGACCGGGCTGACCGCTGTCTTGCAGCCGCTCGGCTGCATCGCGCTGCTGCTGGACGCGTTCCGGGCGCAGCAGCAATATATCCGTTTGGAGGTAGACAAAACATGAAGGTTTTGGTGATCGGCGGCGGCGGGCGTGAGCACGCCATCGTCCATACATTGAAGAAAAGCCCCAAGGTCGACCACATCTGGTGCGCGCCGGGCAACGGCGGCATCGCGCAGGAGGCCGAGTGCGTGGATATCAAGGCCACGGACATCGAGGGCGTAGTTGCGTTCGCCAGGGCGAACAAGCCCGACCTTGTGATGGTCGCGCCGGACGACCCGCTGGCACTCGGCATGGTGGATGCACTCGAGGAGGCGGGTATCCGCGCGTTTGGGCCGCGCAAAAATGCGGCCATCATCGAAGGCTCCAAGTCGTTTGCCAAGGAGCTGATGAAAAAATACAACATCCCGACCGCGGCCTATGCGGTGTTTGAGGACTCTGCGGCGGCGATCGAATACATCAAGGCGCAGGGTGCGCCGATCGTCGTCAAGGCGGACGGCCTCGCGCTCGGCAAGGGCGTCACGGTCGCCATGACCGAGGAGGAAGCCATCGCGGCGGTCAAGGACGCGATCGACGGCGGCGCTTTCGGCGGCGCGGGCGCGCGCGTGGTCATCGAGGAGTACCTGACCGGCCCCGAGGTGTCCGTGCTCGCGTTTGTGGACGGCAAGCACCTCAAGACCATGCCCTCCGCGCAGGACCACAAGCGTGCGTACGACCACGACGAAGGTCCGAACACCGGCGGCATGGGTGCGTTCTCGCCCTCCCGCTTCTACACCGAGGACGTCGCACAGACCTGCATGGAGACCATCTTTCAGCCTACGGTCGCGGCGATGGCAGCGGAGGGCCGCCCGTTCAAGGGCGTGCTGTATTTCGGCCTGATGCTCACCCCCAAGGGCCCGCGCGTGATCGAATACAACGCCCGCTTCGGCGATCCGGAGACACAGGCTGTGCTCTCCCGTCTGGAGACCGACCTGTATGACATCTTCAACGCGGTCATCGACGAAAAGCTGGAGGAAATCGAGATTAAGTGGGCGGCGGGCGCCGCGTGCTGCGTGTGCATGGCGTCCGACGGCTATCCGAAGGCCTACGAAAAGGGCAAGGAAATCACCGGTCTGGACGACGTGACCGATTCGTTTGTGTTCCACGCAGGTACGGCGGTCAAGGACGGCAGGTTCGTCACAAGCGGCGGCCGTGTGCTCGGCGTGACCGCGACCGCGCCGACGCTGGACGAGGCGATCCGCAAGGCGTATGCGGATGTGGACAAGATCCACTTTGAAAAGGCGCATTACCGCACGGATATTGGAGTGAAATAAGGATGAAGGCAGAAAAACAGAATCAGATTTTGGGCTGCATGGCCGACGTACTCAACCAGAACGGCTTCCGCGCCGAAGTGATGACCCAGGAGGGCGCGCCCACGCTGCTGCGCTGTGAGGCGATGCGGCAGGGCAAGGTCGCGAAAGACGTGGTGATCGAGTGCTGCTTCATCCCGATGCAGTTGCCGAGCGAGGATATGGGTCTTTTGCAGTTTTTCGTCACGCTGTTTCAGGGCGCGCCGGATATGCACAAAAACCAGCTGCGCCGCGCGTGCGGCTACTGCAACGACTTCTGCGCGCTCGGCGCATTCGGCTTTTTTGAGCAGGCAGGGCAGATCTACCTCAAGCATAACACCCTGATCGACGGCTCGCTCGATCTGGAGAAGAATATCACCTTTGTGGCGGACAACATCTCGGTCCTGCTCGCGTCGGTCAGCCGGTTTATCGACGGTCTGGCGCAGATCGCCTATGCGGGCATGACGCTGGACGCGGTGATCGATCAGGAGCTGTTCCCGAAAATCGGATAAAGCGACTGTATACAAAAACACCCCTTGGATTTCATTCCAGGGGGTATTTTTGTTTTATGCGTGCAAAAGGGCTTTCCAGCGGGGCAGGGGAGGCGTATAGTAATACCATGCAGAAAAAAATTTTGCGGGAATTTGTGAACCGGATGCACCTTTGGCGGCTCTTATTGTCAGGTGCGCCCCAGACAGGCGGTAAGAGGCAAGACCGCGGCGCTTTGCGATTGCGGTTGCCTAAAAAATTTTCTGAAAAAATAATGAACCGAAACCCTGCTTCGGTGCTCTTATATACGGGAGCACCAAAAACCACAAAGGAGAACCATCATGACGGATGAAGAACTGGTCCGGCGGATGCAGCGCGGCGATATGCAGGCATTCGACGAACTGTATGAACGATATAAGGACGACGCATACCGCGTGGCCTGCCTGATCACCGGCAACCGTGCGGACGGTGAGGACCTGACGCAGGAGGCGTTCGTGACCGCGGCGCGGTCGATCGGCTCGCTCAAAGACGGGTCGAAGTTCCGGCCATGGCTGCTCAGAACGCTGTCGCGCGCAGCGTGGAAATACTGCCGCAAGGCGGGGCGCGAGACTCCGGTCGCGGAGTTTTTCGAGACCGGCGAAAGCGAGAGCGCGCTTTCCGCCGTATTGCGCACGGACGAGCAGCGGCA
Organism: Candidatus Agathobaculum merdigallinarum; assembly: GCA_019115425.1. GTDB lineage: Bacteria > Bacillota > Clostridia > Oscillospirales > Butyricicoccaceae > Agathobaculum > Agathobaculum merdigallinarum. The sequence continues at coordinate 3,933 of DXDO01000187.1, forward strand.
GTTGTACGAAGCGCTGTACACGCTGGACGAGAAGCGCCGCACGGTGGTCGTCCTGTACTACTTCGACGACCTGCCGGTGAAAGAGATCGCGCGCACGCTCGGCGTGACCGAGGGGACGGTCAAATCCCGCCTGTTTTCCGCCCGCCGCCATCTGCGGCAGGCGCTGACCGCAAAAGAGGGAAAGCCGAAGGAGGCTGCTACAAATGGATGAACTGAAGATGGAACGGACGATCCGTGAGACGATGAAAACCACAGCAGAGGGGCTGAAAGCGCCCGATCAGCTCAAGACCCGCATTGATTTCGCACTGCGCAGCGGAGAGCCGCAGGCGCCGGCGCGCCGCCGCCCGCGATGGGGCAAGAAGCTGGCCGCTGTGTGTCTGGTGGCGGCGCTCGCCGTGACCGGCGCGGTCGCGGGCAGCGGCGTTGTGGGCTGGTATTCCAGCACTATGCTCAACCAGAACTGGACGAATTTCGGAAAAACAGCCGAATATGTGCAGGAACATGTTCCGGGCGCAAAGTATGTCGAGGCGTTCTCGAACGGCTACACGTTTGACAGAGGCTATGAAAATACCACGGACAAGAAAGACGAGAGCGGTAATACGCTGGGCAGCTTTACCAGTGTGATGATGGACTACGAAAAAGATGGCACAGAGCTGACATTTGAGGTAGAGCCGGTGCAGGAAGATGGCGAATATACCTCGCCGTATGATACCGTGCGCACTGTGGCGGACACCGAGGTGCACTACCGCGAAATGAAGGGCATTACGCTGCCGCCGGACGGCAGCACCGAGCCGACCGCGGAGGAGCAGGCGGCTTTTGAACGCGGCGAGATCAACATTGCTTACGGCTCGTCCGAGCGCGAGGAGAATACATTCTATCGCGTTTCGTGGATCGAGGATGGGCTTTCTTATTCCATCTACACCTATAATCCCGCTACTTTGACCGCAGACGACTTCTTCCAGATGGCGCAGGAGGTCATCGAAGCCTAAAATATACACAAACCGCTGTTGACAGTTCGGCAGCGGTTTGCTAATATATGAAGTGTATTATAACAGATAATACAGAAAGACGAGGTGTATCCCATGAAAAAACAGCTGGCGGCGCTGGTGACAACCGCGGCACTCCTTGTGCCGTTTACACCGGTGCAGGCGCTTGCGGCGGGCAGCTACGGGCAGTACGGCTTTGCCGAGGTCAAAACCCAGTCCGCAGACGGCGGGACCTACCATCTGCTTGAGCACACGGACACGGGCGCGCAGGTGGTGTGGCTGGACAACGGCAGCGAAACGCGCGAATTTGCGATCGGCTTTTGCACCCCGCCTGAGGACAGCAAGGGCGCAAACCATGTGCTCGAGCACTCGCTGCTGTGCGGGAGCGAGCAGTACCCGCTCAATGACCTGATGCACATTTTGCAGAACAGCTCGGTCGCGCAGGAGATCAACGCCTACACGAGCGAGGATTACACGACCTATGTGTTCTCCACCACGGATGAGCAGGATTTCTACAACCTCGCGGATATCTACACCACCTGTGTGCTGTTCCCGCGCCTGCGCACCGAGCCGAACATCTTCAAGCAGCAGGGTATCCGCATCGAGTACGCGGACAGCAAGGCGCAGTACAACGGCATCGTGTACAGCGAGCTGCGCCTGCGCAATCTGGACACGGCGCAGAACTCGCTGAACTTTGTGTCGGGTCAGCTGTATGAAAACCTGTATGGGGAAACCTCGCCGACCTTCGACGCGGGCGGCGCGATCCCGGATATCTTCGACCTGACCTATGAGGATGTGATGCGGGTTTACAATACCTACTATACGCCCTCCAACATGCTGGTCTACACGGCGGGTGAGCAGGATATCAGCAAAACACTCCGAATGCTGGACGGCTATCTGGACGAGGCCGACGCCGGCAGTACGCCGGATATCCAAATCGAAGCGAACCCGATCGCGCCGGCGCAGCTGGTGCAGGAGTACAACGTCACGGACGCGACGCAGACGGTCGATATCGGCTTCATGGCGCACGGCCCGAGCCTGCGGGACACCAAAAAGTCCGAGGCGTGGGGCGCGCTGCTCACCTGCTTGCAACAGACCCTGCGCGAGCAGTTTCCGGATGCGCTCGCCTATACCGTGGGCGGCAATTCGGGCGGCATCTATAATGTCGGCGTGATCCTGTCTCAGGTGCCGGTGGCGCAGAAGGACGCGGTGGTCGCGGCGATGCAGAAAGCGCTGGATGATGTCGCGCAGAACGGCATCCCGTCTGACGCGCTGAACAACGCGCTCGACCAGCAGGAGGAAGCCCAGCAGTTCGGTCGTGAAGAGGTGTTTATGGGCTTTACCTATGCGGGCGATCCGCTGGCATGCGTCGGGCGCGCAGACGTGATTACCGGCCTGCGGAGCGATCAGGACTACTTCAAGGCGCTCGCCGCCGAGTGGAAGGACAGCCCGTACCAGACCGTCGTGGTCTCGGGAAACGGCGCGTCGCAGCCGACGGCATATGAGCCGCAGCTGACCGCTGCCGAACTCGAACAGGTCAAGCAGGACACCGAGGACTTTAATGCGTGGCTCGACCAGCCGGACGATCCGGAAGTGCTCGCCCGCCTGCCCGTGCTCGATCTGGCGGACTTCGCGGACGACCCGTTCTCGATGAACCAGGAGAGCGAGACCGCAGACAGCGTGACGTACTATTTCAACGAGGATGCGGGGAGCGAAGCGCCGTCCTTCTCGTTCTACTTCCCAGTCCAGATCAAAAATGAGGACACCGCGCTGTGGTGCCTGCTGTGCGAGTTCCTGAACGACCGCATGGAGACTGCGGGGATTTCAGCGTACTTGGGCGTAACCTCAGGCGAGCGGTATGACGACCCGGATACCCTGCATCCTGCGTTTGTGATCGGCGGCTCGGGTGAAGCGGGCAAGGCAGGGGAGGCCGTGCAGACGCTGGCTGACTGGCTGCAAAACCCGCCGCTGGGCGATACGGATGCGCTGCGTACCTTCCTGACCGAGCGGAAGAGCGCCCTGCGCGCGCTGTACAGCGACCCGTATTACTACGAATACAGCATGATGCTTGCGGCCGGCACGCAGGCCGAACGCTTTATGAACAGCATCCCAGCGGGCTTTGTCGGCTCATCCATGTCGTATAAGGACTTTATCGACAAGGCCGTGGATCATCCGGCTGGCGACGCGGCGCTGCTTGAGCAGATGCGCAGCCTTTTGAATAGCGCCTTGCAGCGCACGGGCGTTTCTGCCGAGTTCACCGGCAGCCGCGCGGACTATACCGCCTTCCGGCAGGCTGCGGCGGGCTTTGTCACCGCGCTGCCTGCGGGCGCGGGCACATCCTCCTGCGAATGGCTGCCGCAGGGCTGGCCGAGCGCGCTGGTGGTGTCCTCGAACACGCAGGACTCCAATCATGTGATGCTGGTCGGGAAATTTGAGGAAAGTCCGGAAGATATGGCGGCGTATAACGTGCTCAGCGCGGTGCTGACCGCCAAATACATGCTGCCCGAACTGCGTGACCGGCGCGGCGCATACGGCGCAAGCCTGCGGTTTGACAAAAATGGGGTGACCATGGTCTCCTCGGGCGGCGTAGACGTGGACGAGGCGGTCGAGGTGTTCCGCGGCGCGGCGGCGTTCGTTCGCACGATGAGCCTTGCCCCGAGCGAACTGGCGGGCTTCAAGGTCAGCGCGGTAAACGAATTCGACATGAACGCGGAATGGGAACGCGCGAGCGGGTTGAGCCTGGCGCGCGCGGGCCGCACCCAGGCGGACTACGCGGCCGAGCGCGCCGCCATCCTCGCGGTTACCGAGAACGACCTCAAGGCGTGCGCAGATGAGCTGGAGCGCATGATTGAGCAGGGAACCGTATTCGCGCAGACAACAGCGGCGGCGGCAGATGCCGTGCAGTATCCGTTCGCCGCGCGCGTGGACGCGGACACGGGTAAGGTCACGCCGCTGCTGAAAGACGGCATTCCGGTGTCGGATGATACTGCCCCGATCACCCGCGGCGAAGTCGCGGCGCTGCTGGCGGACAGTCTGGTTGACCAGAGCGCCGCCGAGCAGCCGGGACTGGTACGCTTTACCGATGTCACGCAGGGCGGCGCACAGGCAGATGCGCTCGCCAAGCTGCATGACCGCGGCCTGCTGAAGGGCTATGCGGACGGCAGCTTTCATCCGGACGCGCAGATCACCCGCGCAGAGTTCTGCGTGATCGCGTCCGCGCTCTCCGCGAGTGAACCGGCAGGCGGCGCACCGTCCTTCACCGATGTGCCGGACGGTTATTGGGCGCAGGAGGTCATTGCGCGCATGGCGGCGCAGGGAATCCTCAAGGGCAGCGGCAATGGCCTGTTCCGGCCAGAAGAACCGATCACCCATCGGGAGGCGACATTGATTTTACAGCGTCTTTCCGCGGATGTTTAACAAATTTCCGACGAAAAAAGCACAAAGCGTCCGTGCGGACGCTTTGTGCTTTTTAAAACCTCTCACAGTAGCCTTCACCGCCGTTCGCCAGCGACTTGAGCGCCTGCTCGGCACGTTCGTCAGGGTCATCCGCGATAGAGACCGCGTCGGTCAGGGTCTCGCGCGTCTCGCGGGGCAGATCAAAAAAACGGTCCATCGCGCGCGTGTTGTGCCCCAGTTCATTCAAAAAAGAAAACGGGATATCCGCGGATACCTGTTTCTTCCGCTTCCTGCTCATACGGCTCGCTCCTTTCGATTGCAGTATGTGCCGGAACCATGATATAATACAGACAAGACACGAAAAAAGGAGCGCCGTTTGCGATGGAGCTTGTGAAAAACAAAATTTACCGGTGCCGGATCACCGACTATACATCGGACGGCACGGGTTTTGCGAAAATTGAGGGCCGCGCGGTGTTCGTGCCGCGCGCGGCGGTAGGCGATCAGTGCGATGTGCGCATTGTCAAGGTGACCAAAAACGTGGCGTACGGCCGGATGGAAAAGCTGATCGTTCCCTCGGCGGCGCGTATGGCGCCTGCCTGCCCAGCGGCGGACAGGTGCGGCGGCTGCTGTTATCAGCACATCACCTATGAGGAGGAGCTGCGCGCCAAGGAGAAAAAGGTGCGCGATGCGCTCACCCGCATCGGCGGACAGGACGGCGCGAAACTGCTCGGCATCACGGGCGCGCCTGCAACCGAGCATTACCGCAACAAGGCGCAGTATCCGGTTGGACGGGACAAGGACGGCAAGATCGTCACCGGCTTTTATCGTCCGCGCAGCCATGATATTGTTCCGGTCGAGCGGTGCCTCATCCAATCCGAGACTGCCGACCGCATTGCGGCAATCGTGCGCGAATGGATGCAGGACTACGACGTGCCGCCCTATGACTACGCGGCAAAGCGCGGCGCGGTGCGGCATATTTATGTCCGCGTGGGGGAAAAGAGCGGGGAGAGCCAGCTGACCCTGATCGCGGCGACCCACAAGATGCCCGCGCTGGATGAGCTCACGCGCCGTTTGCGCGAGCGTGAACCGTCGTTGACCGGCGTGCTGCTCAACCACAATCAGCGGGGCGATAACGTGATTCTGGGCGATAAGACGGACGTGCTCTGGGGCGAGCCGATGCTGGAGGATCGGCTGTGCGGGCATTCTTTCCTGCTGTCACCTGAGGCGTTTTATCAGGTCAACCACGCGCAGGCGGAGCGGCTGTACATGTGTGCGCTCGAATTTGCGGAACTCACCGGAGAGGAGACTGTAGTTGATCTGTACTGCGGCGCGGGCACGATCACGCTGGCGCTTGCGGAAAAAGCGAAACAGGTGATCGGTGTCGAGATCGTGCCGGAAGCTGTCGAGAACGCAACGCTCAATGCTGCACGCAACGGGATGGACAATGTGGAATTTCTATGCGCAGATGCGGGCCAGGCCGCGCGCCAGCTTGCACAGCGCGGGGTTGCGCCTGATGTGCTGGTGGTCGATCCGCCGCGCAAGGGCCTGGACGAAACCGCGCGCGACGCGATCCTTAAAATGCTGCCGCCGCGGATCGTGTATGTGTCGTGCGATCCGGCAACGCTTGCGCGCGATGTTGCGGAGCTGTGCGGCGCAGGATATGTGCTTGAGCGAGCGCAGGCGTTTGATTTGTTCCCAAGGACAAACCATGTGGAGACGGTTGTCTTGCTTTCCAAGGGCGAGGTCGACTCGAAAAAGATTCGGGTTGAGTTCTCTTTGGAAGATATGGATATGTCGGAGTTTCAGGACAGTGCGACCTACACACAGATCAAGGACTATGTACTGGAACAAAGCGGATTAAAGGTTTCTAACTTGTATATTTCGCAGATTAAACGGAAATGTGGGATTGAGGTAGGCAAAAACTATAACCTGCCGAAGTCCGAGGATTCAAGACAGCCCCAGTGTCCGCCGGAAAAAGAGAAAGCAATCCGAGAAGCGTTTGAGTATTTTGGGTTGATTTAATGGTGTGGGAAATGAGTAAATTAGAG
>DXDO01000188.1 GCA_019115425.1 Candidatus Agathobaculum merdigallinarum
CTGTCTTTATGAAAAGAGCGGGCGGGAACCCGCGTCGTATTTTAATGTAAATTATTCTGTTATAAAGGAAAGTGATAAAGCGATTATGAAAGAAAAACTGAAGATTATACCGCTGGGCGGTCTGAATGAGATCGGCAAGAACATGACCGTGATCGAGTACGGAAATGATATTCTGGTCATAGACTGCGGCGTGGCCTTTCCGGATGACGATATGCTGGGCGTTGATTTGGTCATTCCGGATACGACCTATCTCAAGCGCAACCTAAACAAGCTGCGCGGCTATGTGATTACACACGGCCATGAGGATCACATCGGAGCGATTCCGTATGTGCTGCGCGAGTGCAACGCGCCGATCTACGCCACGCGCCTGACCTGCGGCATCATCGAGACCAAGCTCTCCGAGCATAAGATGCCGCAGAAGGTTAAGCTCAACCGTGTGCGTGCGGGTGATACGATTAAGCTGGGCTGCTTCAAGGTGGAGTTTATCCATACGAATCACTCGATCGCGGACTCGGTGGCGCTCGCCATCACCACGCCGCTCGGCACGATCCTGCACACGGGTGACTTCAAGATCGATCTGACGCCGGTTTCGGGCGAGATGATCGATCTGGTGCGCATCGGTGAGCTGGGCAAGAAGGGTATTCTTGCGCTGATGAGCGACTCGACCAACGTCGAGCGCCCGGGCTATACGCCGAGCGAAAAGATCGTGGGCAAGTCGCTGGAGAAATTCATCATGGAGAGCGACCAGCGCATCATCATTGCGACCTTTGCCTCCAACGTATCGCGCTTGCAGCAGATTTTGGACATTGCGGCCAAGGCGGGACGCAAGGTCGCGGTCTGCGGCCGCAGCATGGAGAAGATCTCCAAGGTCGCGGGCGAGCTGGGCTACCTTAAGGACACCGGCAAGGTGATGATCGATATTTCCGAGATCAAGCGCTATGCGCGCAGCCAGCTGATCATCGTGTCCACCGGTTCGCAGGGCGAGACCATGTCCGCTTTGTACCGCATGGCGTATGGCAGCCACAAACAGGTGGAAGTCAACGCCGGCGACCGTATTTTGATTGCAGCTTCTGCCATCCCGGGCAACGAGAAGTCGGTCAACAATATGGTAAACGAGCTGTATAAGCAAGGCGCAGAGGTCATTTATGACCGCTCGGCGGCGATCCACGTATCCGGTCATGCCTGTCAGGAGGATCTTAAGCTGATGCTGGGCCTGTGCAAGCCGAAGTACTTCATCCCCGTACACGGCGAATATCGTATGCTGATGCAGCACGCGGGCCTTGTGCGTGAGATGGGTGTCAATCCCAAGAATATCCTCGTTACGGAGATCGGCCGTCCGGTCGAGATCAGCGAGAACTCCGCGCGGCTGGGCAATTCGGTACCTGCCGGACGCCTGCTGGTCGACGGACTGGGCATCGGTGACGTCGGCACCGCAGTGCTGCGCGACCGCAAGCACCTGTCCGAGGACGGCCTGCTGGTGATCGTCGTCACGGTGGACGCGACCACGGGCGTTGTCATCGCGGGCCCGGATATCGTTTCCCGCGGCTTTGTGTATGTCAAGGAGGCTGAGGCGCTGATGGAAGAGCTGCGCACGATCTCGCAGATGGCGCTCGACCGCTGCGCGGTGGAGAATCTGCGCGACTGGAACAGCCTCAAGTCCGCCATCAAGGGCGACGTGAGCGATTACCTGTTCAAAAAGACCAAGCGCAGCCCGATGGTGCTGCCGATCATCATGGAGATTTGATGTTAACAGAAAGGACCGCCTATAGGCGGTTCTTTTTTGTGCATGCCGAAAATCGGAAAGGGTGCAGGAATTGACGTTGTGCCGGAAGACGGCCATATGATACAATACAGAAAAAGGCTTTGGAGGGACTGGCATGAAAAAGTGGTATGCGGAAGAATATGAATTTGCGGTCGAAGTGACGGGCTTTCTGCGCAGCGACCACACTGAGCGGTACTGCCGCAACGGGGAAGAAATTGGGGACAAATACACCTGCACCTATGGATGTCCGGTCAATCAGGACGGGCAGGGCATCTGCTCCAAAACCATGATGATGCTGTTCCCGCTCATGGAAGCGGTCAGGAGCGGCGGCGATCTGGAGAACGTCGGCGGCAGCGGAAAATATACTAAGGATATTGTATGTCCGGACGGATGCGTGTTGTTCCGGCTGACGGCAACGCCGCTCGGGAACGAGAATTTCTTCAAGGGGAAGTTCTTCGACTGAATCGCCCAGATGGGCCTTTGACGGCGTGCGGCGGGTCTGGTATACTTACCTTATATAAGGCAAGGAGGGACGCTGCATGCAGGCGAAGAAAATCTGGGCAATGTACTGGAGCGCGACAGGAACGACCAAAACGGTTGTGACCGCGGTCGCGGACAAAATGGCGGACAAACTGGGGCTTCCGCTCGAGGAATACGATTTTACGCTGCCCGCGGTGCGGCAGGGCGCGCCGGATTTCCGGCCGGAGGACGTGGTAGTGTTCGGGACGCCGACCTATGCGGGGCGTGTGCCGAACGTGCTGCTGAAATATCTGGCGACCGTCAGGGGCAACGGCGCGGCGGCGGTGCCGGTCGTGACCTTCGGCAACCGCGCGTTTGACGATTCGCTCATCGAGCTGCGGGACATTCTGGCGGATAACGGTTTCCGTCCGTTTGCGGCGGCGGCCTTTGCCTGCGAGCATTCGTTTTCCACTGTGTTGGCTGCGGGACGCCCAGACGCGGATGATCTGGCGCTGGCGGCGCAGTTTGCAGAGCAGGCGGCGGTGCGCATTCCGGCGCTGGAGGCAGATACCCCGGTGATCGAAGTTTCCGGCCGCGCGAAGGCAGACCGCGACTATTACCAACCGCGCGACCGCGCGGGCAACTCGATCGATATTCGCAAGGTTAAGCCCAAGACAAATGAGCAGTGCGATAACTGCGGTATTTGCGCGGCGGTCTGTCCGATGGGCTCGATTGACCCGCAGGATGTGCGGCAATTCACCGGCATCTGCATCAAGTGCGGCGCGTGCATCAAAAAATGCCCGCGCGGCGCGAAATACTATGACGACCCGGGATACTTATACCACAAGACCGAGCTCGAGGAGGGATACAAACGCAGGGCGGAGGTCAAGCTGTTTATTTGAAAAGGAAAAGGCTGACGCATTTGCGTCAGCCTTTATACATGCCGATCTTTTGCAGTTCTTTTATCATATCCGGCACGGTCTGACCGGCGATTTCCAGCCGCTGGGCTTCGCCGGGATGTTCCTTGGAAAACGTATCCCACGCGGTGACAAGCTTGTCCGTCCGCGTGACGCCGAAGCGCTCAAGCAGCTTGGCAAAGCGGCCAATGCGCGGGCTGTAAATGGACAGCACCTTGTATTTCTGCACAAACAGTTCTTCCTCGGTCGCAAGCGAGCCGATGGCAAAGGCGGAAAGCCCGTCCTGATACAGCAGCTCGCCGTAACCGTCCAAAATCATGGTCAGCTGTTTTTTGGTCATGTTGTCCAGATACCAGACCTCGTCCGCCTCCGCGTCCGGGTGGATGGCGAGAAACAGTGGCTCGTCCAGCTCGGCGTAAAACGCGCGGACAAAGTCCGCGAGCTTTTCAAAGCTCAGATTGCTTGTCAGGGTGTCGCCGTCCTGCTGATACTGCTCGGACAGTTTTTCCGGAAAGGGGACGCGGACGCCCGCGGCGGTTTGAAACATAGATGGTTGCTCCTTTATATAAATATTTATATATGATGGATTTGCTTTTTGCTCGATGCCGCAACTGTTATCATGGAAACAAGCATAATTGCAGCATTGGCGGCAATCGTCCCCGGCCAGGTCGTTGTTACAGCAGCAAAGACAGAGGACGCCGCATTGAACATGGTATGGAATAACACGCACATAAACACATTGCTTTT
>DXDO01000019.1 GCA_019115425.1 Candidatus Agathobaculum merdigallinarum
TCCATGCGCATCAGGACAATGTATTCGTGCGGCGAGTGCTGCGTCTCCTCGCGGAACAGGCGGATCAGATGGGACGGGCTGAGATATACCTCGGCGGCAAGCCGTTCGAGGCTCAGATCTTCGTTCAGGTGCGCGTGGATGTATTTGATCACCCGCTGCACCGGGCCGTTTTCCTCGGACTGCACCGATACATGTACGCTGGGCATCAGGTAACACAGGATGTTATACAGCAGGCGGGACTGTTCGGCGTCCCCGACCAGCTGGTTGTTCGCATACTGCGATACGATCAGCCGCAGCAGCTCTGCCGCCTTTTCGTTGTTGGGCGTGCGGTGCAGGATGCCGTCGTGTGCGTTCGTCAGGTGTTCGCACAGCTCGAAGGAATTCAGGCCGGAAATATGCATCCAGTAAAACTCTACATAGTCCGCCGTGTCGTAATACTGCGGGAAAGTGCAGTCCATCAGGATGATATCGCCGGGCTTGGCCGTGTAGTTCCGGCCGCGGTATTCCAGACGCATTTCGCCTTTGTCCACCAGCATCAGCAGCAGGTTGTCGACATATTTGCGCCGGATCTTATACCCCTGCTCGCAGTAATAGTGCCCGCAGAAATTGACGTAATACAGCAGGCGCCGGGTTGCCGCGCCGACGGTGTTGAAAAAAATCTCAGACCCGGACAGTACGCCGGTTTCATTCTGGCATAGCATACAAACCCCTCCGGAAACAGATTTATTATTCTATCATGCTATACAGTATAGCACAATCATTTTGTGTGATAAATACTTTCGGAAAATTATCATATTTTTTTACGCAGAAAAAATGCGGCCGAGTATGTGGAACAGAGTGATGGTTATTTTCATAAAGTTATTTTTGCAAATCAAATAAAATATGGTAAATTCAATAAATAATGAAATGAAGATCGGAATAAAAATATGAAATACAACTAAAAATACGAGGATTAAAAGTGCACAAAACAGGGCGCGATGCGCATTTTCCGCATTTGCAATAGAAAACCCGTTATGGTATTTTAAATGCAGGAAAACAGGGATGCTTTATCATTCTGCTGAATTATCAAAAAAGATCATGGATACCGCAGGACAACCGGGCTGTGCCCCGGGACCGGGCGGCGGCGCTGAATAGCTGGGCGCCCGTCGGCTGGACCGGGTCGCAGCCGGAGCTGCCCCCGCTGCATGGGCGGGCTGCATGTGTGCTGCGCAGGATGCTTCGAATGCCTGAAAGGAGTATTGCAATGAAAGTTGACGAATTTGTTGGCGTAAACCGGATTGACCAGGGCCAGGGCGGCAACCTGATGGTGCACGGCTGGCCGGTAGAGCAGTGCGTGGTTTCCGACCACGACCGCGCGATCCTGCGCGAGCTGGGCGCACGGCTGCGCGAGCTGGCGGAACGCCCGTATGAACAGGAAAAGAAGGCGCTGTGGACGGCGCATAACGACCTCCAGACCGAGCAGCCGGTCATCTTTATCGACTGCGAGAACGGCTGGAACGAGATCTTCCCGTGGCACGAGGCCATCAAGTGCGAAGGCGAGATGGCGGGCGACTGGGAGATGTGGCTGCGCAAGGAGATCTACTGGGCCGAGGTCATGAAGGACGACAAAGTGGTCGAGGCCAAGCTCTACCTGCCCTACCACGCGGTGGATACCGGCTGGGGCATTGAGGAGGAGCGCATCGGCGACCCGACCAAGGGCGAGGCCTATGTCTGGAAAAGCCCGCTGGCCGACCTCGAGGAAGAGGAATTCGAGGAACTCGACCTGTCCTCGCTGATCAAGACGCCCGAGATCCATGTGGACTGGGAAGCATCCAACAAGGCGTTTGAGCTGGCCAAGGACGTTTTTGACGGCCTGCTGGAAGTTGAGTTCCGCCACAAATGGTGGTGGTCGCCCGACCTGTCGCTGTCCTATTCCAACCTGCGCGGTATGGAAAACATGATGTGTGATTTCTACGACTATCCGGACAAGGTGCATGAGATGATGCGCCTGTTTACGGACGGCTACCTGCATAAGTTCGACTATCTGGAGAAAAACGGCCTGCTGCCCAACAATGCGAGCAGCATGTACATCGGCTCGGGCGGCATTGGCTATACCTCCCAGCTGCACGGCACGCCGGGCGAGGTCAAACTGATGGACATGTGGGGCTTCAATGAGGCGCAGGAGACCAGTGAGGTTTCGCCCGAGATGGTCAGGGAATTCCTGCTGCCCTATCAGCATGAGCTGGCGGAGAAGTTCGGCCTGAACTATTATGGCTGCTGCGAGGGCATGGACGGCCGTTGGGAGTATGTCAAGGAGGCGATCCCGCGCCTGCGCCGTGTATCCGTGTCCCAATGGGCGGACAGCCGCAAGATGAGCGAATACCTGAAGGGCGACTATGTGTACTGTTACAAGGTCAGCCCGACCGACATCGCAGTGCCGCACCCGGACGAAGAGTATATCCGCCGCCGCCTGCACGAAGTGCTCGAATACTGCAAGCAGAACGGCAACAAGGTCGAACTGCTCATGAAGGACAACCACACGCTGGGCCACAACCCGCGCAATGCGTCCCGCTGGGTCGAGATCGCCCGCGAGGAAGTTGCGCGCGTATACGGCTGAGCGGACGCATGACTCTATCTCTCTCTTTTATATCCCCTATGGCGAAACACCCGCTTCCTTTGGAAGCGGGTGTTTTGTTCTGTCCGCTATATAAAAATATAAAAAATAATTATAACATATATATTGTGAATAATCAATGTTTAAGCGGAATGAATTCTTCATGAAAACAATCATATTTTTCGGATAAAAAAATCTGTATTTTGCCGCTTTGCAGATGTGGATGCGCATTTTCCGCATGAATTTCCCGAAAATTGCGCATATTAGGTTATTCTGTATATTTTGATGGAATAATAATATGATTATTAGTATAAAATGCCGAATACATTTATCGTGCAAAGTGCATAAAATGGCAAGAATCCGTTTGTAAGGGCGGTTGCAACATGTTTCCCGCTGTGCTATCATACAGGCACAGGGTGAAACAAACCACCAGCAATTTGGCCAAATTGCGCAAAACAGCTATGAATAAAGCGGGTTTTCCTCGGGAACGGATCTTGCGGGGCGCGGCATACGGCGCACGCAGGAAGGAATTGAAGAAGGAGAGATTCAAATGTTTGAGAAGAAAAGATTTACGCGGATTTCCGCCATGCTGATGGCAGGCGTCATGGCTGTGAGCCTTGCAGGGTGCAGCAGCGGCGGCACGGAGCAGTCCGATGCGGGCACCGCCGCAGAGGGCGGCGACAAGCATCAGGTTTCGGTCGTACTCAAGACGACATCCTCGGAATACTGGAGCTATGTAATCGCCGGCATCGAGCAGGCGGAAGCAGACCTCGGCAACGTGGAAGTGGATGTGCGCGGCGCGGCCGGCGACACTGACTTTGACGGCCAGCTGAATACGGTTGAGACCATTGTAAACGCAGGCACCTCCGAGGCGATTGCGATCGCGCCGCTCCAGGCTGACCAGATCGCAAACGTGCTGACCAACGCGGAGATCCCGATCCTCGCAATCGACACCAACTTCGACCAGGCGCAGACCTTCATCGGCACCGCGCACGAGGATGCGGCATATCAGGGCGGCCAGTATGTCGCCGAGCAGATCGGCGAGGGCGGCAAGGTCGCCATCCTGGCCAACATCCAGGGCGAATCCACTTCGGAGGCCCGCGTTGCAGGCTACACCCGCGCAATGGAAGAAGGCGGCTGTGAGATCGTCACCCTTCAGTACACCAACGGCGTTGGCGACCAGGCGGTAACCGTAATGGACGGCGTGCTGCAAACCTACCCGGATCTGGATGCAGTGCTGTGCTGCGCGGATGACGTTGCACTTGGCGCTTCCCGTGCGATCGAGCAGGCCGGCCGTCAGGATGAAGGCATTGTTGTCTGCGGCTTTGACGGCATCTCCTCCGGCGTACAGGCGGTTATTGACGGCGCGATCTCCTGCACGGTTGCGCAGGACCCGTACAACATGGGCTACCAGTGCGTTGTCAGCATGGTAGACGTGCTCGAGGGCAAGGAGCTGGATGAGTTCATCGACACCGGCTGCAACGTCATCACCCCGGACAATGCGCAGGAATATCTCGACAAGCTCAATTCGCTGGTTGCGTAATGCACCACATGGAAAAGGCCCCGCGGATGACGCGGGGCCTTTTTGCAGCCTGCTGCGCCTTGCCCTGTGCGGCGCAGGGCGGTATAATAAAGGTATCATATAGAAGGAGGCCATTGCCATGCAGGAAGTATATGAATTTCTGAAAAAATGCGGTACATATTATCTGGCGACCGTGGACGGGGATCAGGCGCGTGTGCGCCCGTTCGGCACGATCGACCTGTTTGACGGCCGTCTGACCATCCAGACCGGCAAGGTCAAGGATGTCTCCAAACAGATGCTGCAAAACCCCAAGGTCGAGCTTTGCGCGTTTGACGGCGAGCGCTGGCTGCGCGTTGCGGCGACTGCGGTTGAGGACGGCCGCATCGAGGCGCAGGAGCACATGCTGGCGGCTTACCCCTCTTTGCAGGGCATGTACAAGGCCGGGGACGGTAATACGCAGATTTTTGCGCTCGAGCAGGTGACGGCGACCTTCTCCTCCTTCACCGAAGCGCTGCGCACGGTGACGTTTTAAGGATAGGCACAGGAAAGCCCCGCCGCATTGCGGCGGGGCTTTTGCTGTGTTTTTGGGAGATCAGTCCCGGTGGCCGAACAGCCGACCGAAGAATTTCTTCCAGCCCGGCTCGGGCGGCTCGGGGTGCGAGGCCTGCTCGCGCGCCTGGTTGATGGCCTGCTGCATGAGCAGCACCTGCGCGCAGAGCGGGTCGGGCACGGGCGGCTTTTTGTGGTAGCTGCCGTCCGGCTGGAGCACGCGCGCCTTGACGGTATCGTGCTGCATGGCATACAGGATGTCGTGCAGCCGTGCGCGAACCTCGGAGGAATCGACCGGGCAGGCGATCTCCACGCGGCGCTCGGTGTTGCGGGTCATCATGTCGGCGGAGGAGATGTACATTTTTTCCTCTGCGCCGCGGCCGAACACATAGATGCGCGAATGCTCGAGGAAGCGGCCGACAATGCTCGTGACCGTGATGTTCTCGGTATGCCCCTTGATGCCGGGCAGCAGGCAGCAGATGCCGCGCACGATCATCTCGACCTTGACGCCCGCACACGAGGCGTCCCGCAGCTTTTCAATGATATCGATATCGGTCAGCGAATTGAATTTGAGCAGGATGTAGCCCTCGCTGCCTTTGGCGATCTGCTCGTCCATGAGCGCGAGGATGTTGTTTTTCAGGCTGGTGGGCGCGACGAACAGGCGGTCATACTTGCCCTCGAGGTTGCCGAGCGCCATATTGTTGAAAAACGCGCCCGCGTCCGCGCCGATCGTCTCGTCCGAGGTGATAAGCGAAACGTCGGTGTACTGGGTGGCGGTCTTTTCGTTGTAGTTGCCTGTGCCGACCTGGGTGATGTGGCGCACAGCGCCGCGCTCCTGCCGGGTGATCAGGCAGATCTTGGAGTGGACCTTGTAGTCCTCAAAGCCATAGATGATCTTGCAGCCGGCCTCCTCCAGGCGTTCAGACCAGTCGATGTTGTTCTGCTCGTCAAAGCGGGCGCGCAGCTCGATCAGGACGGTGACGTCCTTGCCGTTTTCCGCCGCGGCGCACAGGTATTCGACCAGCTTGGCCTTGCGCGCCAGACGGTAGATGGTGATGCGGATGGACAGCACGGCGGGGTCGTTGGCCGCCTCGCGGATCATCTGCAAAAACGGCTCCATGCTCTCGTACGGGTAGGAGAGCAGGATGTCGCGCTTGAGGGCGGCTTTGAGCAGGCTCTGCCCGGCGGGCAGCATGGCGGGCTGCTGGGGCGTGAACGGCGGGTCGGACAGCGCGGCGCGCTGCTTTTCCGGCAGGTGGTCGCCCAGCGAGAACGCGTAGCCCATCTTGAGCGGCGCCTTGCGGGACAGGTAGATCTGCACGTCCGCCACGTCGAAGCGGCTGCGGAAGTATTCGCGGAAATGGTCGCTGACCGGGCGGTTGAGCTCGACGCGCACGACCGCCATGCGGCGGCGCTGGCGCAGCAGTTTTTCCATCTTCTTGCGGAAGTCGCCCTCCTCCGCGCCGAAGGTCTCGTCGTCCGGGTTGATGTCCGCGTTGCGGGTGACGCAGAACACGGTCTTTTCCAGTACGTCATACATCTCGAACACATTCCCCGTGTATTCGAGCAGGATGTCCTCGATCGGGACATAGCGCGCCTCGTCCCCGGGCAGGAACACCAGCGCGGGCAGGGAAGCGGGCACCGGCAGCAGGCCGAGGCGCTCGCTTTTCTTGTGGCCGAGCAGCGCGGCGATGTGCAGCACCTTGCCCTCCAGATGCGGGAAGGGGTGGTGCGCGTCCACGATCTGCGGCGAGAGCACGGGGGCGACCACGTTTTTGAAATACTGCTTGATATACTTGTGCTCTTCCGGCGTCAGGTCGCCGATGGAGAGGCGGCACAGCCCCTCGGCGCGCAGGCGTTTGTCCACGTCCGCAAAGGCGCGGTCGCGGCGCTCGTACAGCGGCTCGACCGCCGCGTAGATATGGCGCAGCTGTTCCCGGGCGGTCATGCCGGACTTGTTATCGACCTGGGTTTTGTCCACAGCGGCAATATCGCACAGGCTGCCTACGCGGATCATAAAGAATTCGTCCAGGTTGCTTGTAAAGATCGACAGGAATTTGCACCGTTCGAGCAGCGGGACAGAGTCGTCCTCCGCCTCGGCCAGCACGCGGGCGTTGAACTGGAGCCACGACAGCTCGCGGTTCTGCGTATATCCCTGTTCCCAGATTGCCTGTGTCATGCTGAATATCCCCCTGTTTTCCGTCAAGGCCGCGAAAGCGCATACACGGCCATATTATAAATCAGTATATTGTTATTATACTGCATTTTCGCGCGGGAACAATGTATTTTTCTGTAAAAATCATGTAAAGTCGTTGTTTTTTTCGTGCGAAGCCGCCTTGCAGCGCTATGGAGGGTCTGGTATACTGGTTTCAGGAAGAATAAAAGGAGGCATACCCATGAGAAACATCTGGCATGACATCGACCCGCGCTGCGTGACCCCGGAGCGGTTTACCGCCGTGATCGAGATTTCAGCGGGCAGCAAGAAAAAGTATGAGCTGGACAAGCAGACCGGCCTGCTTCGGCTGGACCGCATCCTATATACCTCCACGCACTACCCAGCAAACTACGGCTTTATCCCGCGCACGTATGCGGACGACGGCGACCCGCTGGACGTGCTCGTGCTGTGCACAGAAGCGCTCGACCCGCTGGTTGAGGTGGAGTGCTATCCGATCGGCGTCATCCGCATGATCGACGAGGACGAGATCGACGACAAGATCATCGCGATCCCGTTTGAGGACCCGTCCTGGAATTTCTACCACGAGATCGGCGAGCTGCCGCCGCATTACGGCAGCGAGATCTCGCACTTTTTCGAGGTCTACAAGGGGCTTGAGCACAAGCACACGGCCACGTCGGACGCATTGACGCGCGAAGAGGCGGTCAAGGTGATCGAGGACTGCATGCAGCGGTATGAGGTGCATTTCTGCGGCCGCCGGCCAGAGAAGGAAGCCCACGCGGGCGGCTGAACCACTACATAAAACAGAAAAGCGAGGGAGTGATCCCTCGCTTTTTGTTTACAGCTTTTCCAGCAGCTGCTTGAGCCAGGCCTCGTTCATCGCGGGCGTGTCCCGCAGGGGGAAATCGATCCCCAGCCGGTCGTATTTCTCGATGCACAGCTTGTGGAAGGGCAGGAACTCGAGCTTTTGCAGGTTGGGGAAGCGCTCGGCGTGCGCCTTGACCAGCCGCAGGTTTTCCAGGCTGTCGGTCAGCCCGGGCACGACCACATGCCGCACCCAGAGCGGCACGCCCTTCATGGCGGTCAGCTGCAAAAACCGCTCGACCTGCCTGAAATCCGCGCGGCAGTATTTGCGGTATTCGGCTTTGGTGAGGAACTTCAGGTCGCAGAGCACGAGGTCGGTGTGCCGTAGCACGCGCTCGGCCTCCGCAAGGTTGCCCACCCCCGAGGTGTCAAGCGCGGTGTGAACGCCCTGCTCATGCAGCTTTGCGAAGAATTCCTCGACAAATGCGGCCTGCATGAGCGGTTCGCCGCCGGTGACAGTCACGCCGCCGCCGTTCCGCCAGTAGGGGCGGAAGCGCAGCGCCTTGCGCGTGAGCTCGTCCGCGGTGTAGGCTTCGCCGCCCTCGGCCAGCCATGTATCCGGGTTGTGGCAGTAGACGCAGCGCAGCGGGCAGCCCTGCATGAAGACGACATAGCGCACGCCCGGCCCGTCGACTGCGCCGAGCGACTGGATGGAGTTGACATAGCCTGTCATGCTGCACACAACCTTTCTTGTCTTATAGCATTATGATATGATTGCCGCTTTGCAGGCGGAAAGAGAAGCTGGTCTGGGTCACAACTCGGCGCGCCGCATTCCGTAGGGGCGCGCATTGCGCGCCCGAGAGACGATGCCGCTGCGCGCGGCAGGCGCACAAGAGGGGAGACACCAAGGTTTCTCCCCTCTTGCGAATCACCCCTTTTCCTTCAGGACGCGCTACGCGCGTAAAAGTAAGTTGCACTTTGGTTATTGCCGCCCGGCCGCCCCAAAGGGTAAGCAAAAGTTGGGTGCCGTCCAGCAGGGGCGCGCAGGCACATAAAAAATCAAATGGCTTCGTGGAATGTGCGGGAGATGACCTCGCGCTGCTGCTCGCGGCTGAGCTTGTAGAAGTTGACCGCGTAGCCCGACACGCGGATGGTCAGGTTGGGGTACTGCTCCGGGTGCTCGTAGGCGGCCATCAGCGTTTCGCGGTTCATGACGTTGACGTTCAGGTGGTGCGCGTTCTGCGCGAAGTAGCCGCCCATGATGGCGACCAGATTGTCCACGCGCTCCTCATCGGTCTTGCCGAGCGCGCCCGGGGTGATCGAGAAGGTGTTGGAAATGCCGTCGCGGCAGTACTCATAGCTGAGCTTTGCGACCGAGTTGAGCGAAGCCAGCGCGCCCGACTTATCGCGTCCGCTCATCGGGTTCGCGCCCGGCGCGAGCGGCTCGCCCTTGCGGCGGCCGTCCGGCGTGTTGCCGGTCTTTTTGCCGTACATGACGTTGGAGGTGATGGTCAGGATGGACAGGGTGTGCACCGCGCCGCGGTAGAGCGGGTACTGTTTCAGCGCCTCGTAGAACTTTTCGACCTGCTCGCAGGCGATGGCGTCCACGCGGTCGTCGTCGTTGCCGAACTTCGGGAAGTCCCCTTCGATCGTAAAGTCCACGATGATGCCGTTCTCCGGGTTGCGGATGGGATGCACTTTCGCGTACTTGATGGCCGAGAGCGAGTCCGCCATGCAGCTCATGCCCGCGATGCCGAACGCCATCAGGCGGCGGACCTCCGTGTCGTGCAGCGCCATCTGGCTCTTCTCGTAGGCGTACTTGTCGTGCATATAGTGGATGGTGTTCATTGCGGAGATATAGGTCTTGGCAAGCCACGGGCGGTAGAAGTCCATGCGGCGGCAGACCTCGTCGTAATCGAGCACGTCGCCCTCCATGACCGGCATCTCCGGACCGACCTGCTCGAACTTATTTTCGTCGCGGCCGCCGTTGATCGCCATCATCATCAGCTTTGCGATATTGGCGCGCGCGCCGAAGAACTGCATATCCTTGCCCACGCGCATCGCGGAAACGCAGCATGCTATCGCGTAATCGTCGCCGAAGTGCGGGCGCATCACGTCGTCGTTCTCATACTGGAGTGCGTCCGTGTCGATGGACACCTTGGCGATGAACTTCTTCCAGTTTTCCGGCAGCTGCTCGCTCCACAGCACGGTCAGATTGGGCTCGGCCGCGGGGTTTAAGTTGTACAGCGTATTGAGCATGCGGTAGCTGTTCTTGGTGACCATGTGGCGGCCGTCCTCGCCGATGCCGCCGACCGCCTCGGTGATCCACATCGGGTCGCCGCCGAACAGCTCGTTATACTCGGGCGTGCGAAGGTGGCGCGCCATGCGCAGGTGCAGCACGAAGTCGTCCATGATCTCCTGCGCTTCGCTCTCGGTCAGGATGCCGGCCTTGAGGTCGCGCTCAAAGTAGATATCGAGGAAGGTGGAGGTGCGGCCGAGGCTCATCGCCGCGCCGTTCTGCTCCTTGATGCCCGCGAGGTAGGCAAAGTACAGCCACTGCACGGCTTCCTTGGCGTTTTCCGCCGGACGGGTGATGTCAAAGCCGTAGGACGCGGCCATTTTGACCATGTCCTTCAGCGCTTTAATCTGATCGGAAAGCTCCTCCGCAGTGCGGATCTCCTTCTCCGTGGTCGGGACCGCGCCGAGCGCGTCCTTGTCCTTCTGTTTCTCCTCGATCAGGCGGTCCGCGCCGTACAGCGCGACGCGGCGGTAGTCGCCGATGATGCGGCCGCGGCCGTAGGCGTCCGGCAGGCCGGTCAGCAGGCCGACGTGGCGCGCCTCGCGCACGTCCTTGGTGTAGGCGGAGAACACGCCGTCGTTGTGCGTCTTGTGGTACTTAAACTCCTCCTCGATCTGGGGGGAGACCTCGTAGCCGTAGGCCTTGCACGCCTCGCGCACCATGCGCATGCCGCCGAACGGGTTGCAGGCGCGCTTTAACGGCTCGTCGGTCTGCAAACCGACGATGATCTCGTTGTCCTTGTCCAGGTAGCCCGGGCCGAAGGCAGTGATGGTGATGACGGTATCCGTGTCGATGCTGCGCACGCCGCCCTTGTCGCGCTCCTCGGCGAGCAGGGCGTCGAACTTTTCGCGCAGCGCGGTGGTGCGCGCGGTCGCGGGCGCAAGGAAGGCGCTGTCGCCGTCATAGGGGGTGTAGTTTCTCTGAATGAAGTCGCGGACGTTGATCTCGTTCTGCCAAGCGCCGCCGATGAAGGTGTTCCATGCGTTCATATGATTTGTTCCTCCTGATTTTGGTCCGGCTGCCCTTTTTTGTATGCAAAAAAGGGCAGCATCGCTCATTGCTTGCGACACTGCCCAGACGGTCGGCATTCATTGCGGAACCCCTGCTCCCCGGTGGTTTGCGCTCCACCTCTGCCCGTCAGTTGCAGGGAATCTGTCATGGCATCAGGATACCACAAAACCCGCGCGGAGGCAACTGCGAAATCGCACAAATTTTCCCGCCCAAAAGCATCTGTCTCTGCACCGGAGATCAAAAACGAACGGATTTGTGATCGTTGGATAAAATATACAAAAAGCATCTTCACAAGCGGGGGAAAAAGGGGTATATTAGATATATAAATTATGCAGGAGGCGATCTTATGAAAATCGGTATGCTGACGAGCGGCGGCGATTGCCAGGGCCTGAACTCCGCGCTGCGCGGCGTAGCCAAGACGCTGTACAATGAGCTGGGCAACAAGGTGACCATCTACGGCATTCGGGACGGCTACCGCGGCCTGATCGAGGGCGATTACCACGTGATGAGCCCCAAGGATTTTTCTGATATCCTGACGCTGGGCGGCACCATCCTCGGCACCTCGCGCCAGCCGTTTAAGGAAATGAAGAAATCCGCCGAGGACAGCGAGGAGACCAAGCTGGAGAAGATGCTCAAAACCGTCCGCGACGAGGGCTTCGACTGCCTTGTCATTCTGGGCGGCAACGGCACGCATAAGACCGCGAACCTGCTCAGTGAAAACGGCGTCAACGTTGTCACCCTGCCCAAGACGATCGACAATGACCTGTGGGGCACGGAAACGACCTTTGGCTTCCAGTCCGCGATCGATATCGCGTCCACGGTCATCGATTCCATCCACTCGACCGCATTCTCGCACTCGCGTGTGTTCATCGTCGAGGTCATGGGACACAAGGCGGGCTGGCTGACACTGTATTCGGGCATCGCGTCCGGCGCGGACATCATTATCATTCCGGAGATCCCGTACAGCGCCAAGGCGATCGCCAAGGCGATCCAGAAGCGCGAGCAGAGCGGCAAGCGCTTTTCCATCCTCGCGGTCGCGGAAGGCGCGATCAGTCAGGAAGAGGCCAAGATGAGCAAGAAAGAGTTCAAGGCGGCGCGCGAGAAGATGCCCTACCCATCGATCTCCTACCGCATTGCGGACGAGCTCAAGGAGCTGACCGGACAGGAGATCCGCGTCACCATCCCGGGCCATTATCAGCGCGGCGGCGCGCCCTGCCCGGCCGATCGCCTGCTGACCAGCCGTCTCGGCGTGGCGGCGGCGCAGCTGATCCGTGAGAAAAAATACGGCTATATGGTCGCGGTGCAGAACGATAAAATCGTACCCGTGCCGCTTTCCGAGGTCGCGGGCAAGCTCAAGACCGTCCCGCCCGACGGAGAGGTCGTCCGCGCGGCGCGCGCCCTCGGCCTGTCCATGGGGGATTAAACCCTGGAAACGCTTCAAAGCGGCCGCCCTTTTGGTGTGCGGCGGAGCAAAGGCTTTTTCAGTAAGCCAAGGGGTTCGGATTATCGAAAATTCTCCGCATCGAAGCGCGTGTCAAACAGAATTCTGCGGCAAGCCGCGAAATTAAAAAAGTCAGGCATATGTGCCTGACTTTTTTATGCTTTGAGGGCAAAAAAGTTTTGCGTAGGGGAATCTTTTGCGTTCTTCATTTTATTGCATTATTGCAGCGCGTGAATCTCATCGATAAAGCTTGACATCGGGCGCACATAATCGCATAAGCCGATATTTTTTCTGGCGGCCTCCAAAACACGGCTGTCGTCGGACAGAAAGAAAATATGCCGCTGCTTTCCCAACAGCGCCAGTTTGTCATCGCTTAAATCCTCGTCATAGGTAACCAGATGCCAGATCTGCCGGATCTTATACTGGCTCAGGGTGGCGGAATCCGCGCTGGACACCTGTTTCCAGCGCTCCCGCAGCGTCCGCTTGCAGGAGATACCCACCAGCCAGCGGTCCTTGCACCGAAACCATTTGTCCACCTCGATATCCGCCTGAAAATGTTCGGGCTTGTCCGCAGCCTTGATATGATAATAATCAAAGAGAAAGGACGCGACATCTTCCAGACTGCCGCCCGCGCGCTGCTTGCGCTTCTGCGCCAGACGGTGCTCAAATTCCTGAACAAAAGCGGTCAGCACCATATCGCTGTCCTGCACCGGCAGTTCAGCCAAAAAAGCGCGCAGGGCGGAAAATTCCCTGACGACAAGCGTACGTTCGGCCTGCAAACAGCCGTCCACCCCGACATTATCCCACATCAGCACCACCTTGGCCAGCCCTTTAGCCCCGAGCGAATCCAAAAACGCCGTCGCGACATTGACCGTGAACTCTCTGTCGTTGTTCGGCACTTCCTGCAGCGCCAGGTGAATCGGCAGCATCACATGCTCCAAGGTTAAAATCAGGACTTTGACATCCGCGGGTGTCGAGATCTTGTCAAACAGATCCTGATACAGAAGCTGGATACGCTGATGCAGGGAGTGGGCGCGCGCGGTCTGCATATCAACGACCCGCTCAAAGCACTGCTTGGCCGAAGCGACAATCTGCGCGTCGTCCAGCCCGCCCGCGTGGTCGAGCACCTGACGCAGCGCGGCCGGTGCCTGTTTCAAAATATTGCTGTTTTTTCCAACGGCGCCATACTTATCCTTGTTGATGAGCATGCGCGAAAACCAATATACGTTCTCATAAGGATTGATCCGGCCGGTTACTTTGTTATACATGCTGCCACTCCTCGCCGTTCAGGCGCCGCTGCGCCATATCGCAATAAGTCTGCGAAATATCAATGCCGATAAAGTCTCTGTTCAGTTTTTTTGCCGCAACAGCGGTCGTTCCGCTGCCCATGAAGGGGTCCAGAACGATCTGTGCGGTTGTGCTGCCAATAATACGCTCTATCAAATCCAGGGGGAACGGCGCCGGATGCGGATTGTTCAGATCCTGGCCGAATTCCCACACATCCCCGTACCGGTTGGCTTTGGGAGCGAGCTTGAAATCTTTTTTCGCAATCAAATAAATCACTTCATAGGTGGGCAGGAAATAGCCGGGATTAAAATTGATGCCGCCCTTGCGGCGCCAGATGATAATCTGCCGGACCGGAAATCCGGAAACGATATCCTGCCGGTCCTGCAAAAGGCCGTTCTGTACGCGCCACTTGTGATTGTAAAAAATCGCGCCGTTATCCGTGAGCAGACGCATCATTTCTTCCAGACAGCTTCGCTGCCAGGCGACATACTCGTCGTGCGGCATGCAGTCGTTATATTTCCCGTCATAGCCATGCAAAAGGCGTGCGTTGGACCATTTTCCACCGCGTCCATCCTTCATGCCGTTTCCGGAGGAATTCCGCAGATTATAGGGGGGTGAGGTCACAATCAAATCAATGCTGTGGTCAGGCAGCTTTTGCATCGTAGGGACCGTATCTCCGCAAAGAAAGCGATTGCGGTAGAGAGCCAATCGATCCAGCTCCGGCGCAGCAGTGCCATTATTCATAACAAAACTCCTAGTCAAAATTAGTCAATGCAGATTCGCTTGAACATGCGGTCATGAGAGCCGTTTTCGTCTCTGTATTCGCCGCGCGGCTCAAACGAAAACTTGTGATAAAATCCTTTGGCGCGCGCATTTTCCACCGCCACGTGTGCGCACAGGTATGTCTTGCCGAGCATACGGTACACGCTGATCGCCTGCCCGAGGATCTGCCCACTCAGGCCATGGCCCCGGTAATTTTCGTCAATACAAAAGCCCCCGACCAGACCTACGTCCGGTTCGTCCTCGTAAAACGTCTTGAGGTAGACCAGCGCCACCGGCTCGCCGCTCTCAAGGCAGCCAAAGGTCACCGAGCGCGGACTGACCCGCTGCGCCCGCTCAACATCGCGCAGCAGCGCGTCGGGGTCGAGGTTTTCGTCCGTGCCGTAGGCATTCCGGTGCAGCTCGCGCATGAAAGAGACGATCTTGTTCGCGTCGCCCGCATCCATCGGGTCCGCGCGGCGGAACCAGATCTGCGGCGTGTTTGGCACGCCCTTGTTGTCCGTCCAGCCGATGGAGGCAAAGGTGGACAGCTGCTGCGGCAGGTGGGACGCGTCGTTTTCGTATACGACCTCGAGCTTATCCGGCCCGTCGAACTCGAATTTCGCCACGCAGGTGTTGTCGCCCCAGCCAATCTCGCCCATCTGCTCGGGCGCAAAGCCGTGCGCCAAGGTCAGCGCGCCGCGGATGGCCGAGCCGTGCGTCACGACGGCGATGCTTTTGCCTTCGTTTTCGCGCGTAAGGTCGCGCACGCCGTCCAGCATGCGCTGGCCGGCCTGCATGACGCTTTCGCCGTGCGGCGGGCGCGCGTCCCACGGGCGGGCGCGCCAGACCGCGTATTCCTCCGGCCACAGGCGGGGCAGCTCGGCCCATGGGATATCCTCCCAGTCGCCCATGTCGATCTCGCGCAGCACCGGACGGGTCTCGACCGAAAGGCCGTGCCCCTCCGCGACCGCTTTCGCGGTGATGCGCGCGCGAAACAGGTCGGAGGCATAGACCGCGTCCAGCGGCACATTCTCGAATCGTTTCGCCAGATAGGGCAGCTGCTCATAGGCGCGCGGGGTGAGCAGGCTGTCATACTGTCCGTGGCAGCGGCGGTAGACGTTGCCCTCGGCCTCCGCATGACGGATGATGTAGACCGTGGTCATATCTCAGACCTCTACCGCGCCGGACAGTTCGCGGACGGATTTCACGCCGTGCGCGTCCATCCACGCCTCCAGCTCCTCGAGCGCCTTGACCGGCGCCATCGGGTCGGCAAACATGACTGTGCCCATCGCGACCGCGTCCGCGCCCGCGAGCAGCATTTCGACAATATCCTTGCCCGTGCGGATGCCGCCCATGCCGAGGATCGGCACGTCAACGGCTTTGCGCACCTGATACACCATGCGCACCGCGACGGGGAACACCGCAGGGCCGGACAGGCCGCCCATCACGTTGGACAGGATGGGGCGTCTCGTTTCGATATCAATGCGCATGCCCAGCAGCGTATTGATGAGCGAGAGCGCGTCCGCGCCCGCAGCGACCGCGGCGCGCGCGATCTCGGAGATGTCGGTCACGTTGGGGGACAGCTTGACGATGAGCGGTTTTTTCGCCTTTTTCTTCGCCGCCGAGACCACCTCGGTGACCATATCCGGCTGGGTGCCGAAAGCCATGCCGCCGCATTTGACGTTCGGGCAGGAGATGTTCATCTCGATCAGATCCACGTTCGCGTCCGAGATCTTCTCCACCATGCCCTCGTACTCCTCGACCGTGTTGCCGGAGACGTTGGCGATGATCGCGGTGTCGTACTGCCGCAAAAACGGGATTTGTTCCTCGATGAAGCGGTCGATGCCCGGGTTTTGCAGGCCGACGCAGTTGAGAATACCCGACGGGGTCTCCGCGATGCGGGGCGCGGGGTTGCCGAGCCGCTCGGTCGGAGTCAGGCCCTTGACGCCGATGCCGCCGAGTTTGGAAAGATCGAAAAATTCGCCGTACTCATGGCCGAAGCCGAAGGTGCCGGACGCGGTCGTCACCGGGTTTTTCAGCTCGACGCCGCAGAAATTGACTCTCAGATCCGCCATTACCACTCGACCTCCTCTGCGTTAAACACAGGGCCGTCCTTGCAGACGTGCCCGTACTTGGTTTCGCCGTTTTCCGCCTTGAGCGCGCACGCGCACACCAGGCACGCGCCGATACCGCAGCCCATGCGCTCCTCCATCGAGACCTGGCAGGGCAGGCCCGCGTCCTTCGCGAGCGCGGCAATGGCCTTCAGCATGGGCTTGGGGCCGCAGGCGGCGACGCCGGTCGCGTCCGCGAGAAGCTCTTTCAGCACATCGGTCACAAAGCCGTGGCGGGCGTAGGAGCCGTCGTCGGTCGTGACAAAGGTCTCGCAGACCGCGCGGAATTCGTCCTCCAGAATGACCGCGCCCTGATTGCGGAAGCCCAG
>DXDO01000020.1 GCA_019115425.1 Candidatus Agathobaculum merdigallinarum
TGCGGTGCGCTCTCCATTCCGGAGTTCCAGAAGAAGGCCAAGATCACGCTGGTATCCGCAACCTCGATCGTCGAGGGCGGCGCGCACGACGTTGTGCTCAAGGAGACCTCGTCCACCAGCAAGTAAGCAAATCCATTGCCCCGTAGAAACCCTGCGGGGCAATTCTTTTCGGAAGGGGAGGCGGATATGGAGATCGGGAACTGGATGGACGGCTTTGCCGCCGCGGTGCGGCAGGCGTTTGGAGAGCGCGTGTACTGTATCGGCTTGCAGGGCAGCCGCGCCCGCGGGGAAGCAACAGCGGACAGCGACATCGATGTGGTCGTCATTCTCGATGAATGGCGGGAAGAAGACTGGCCGCGCTACGAGGCCGTGCTGGACAGCCTGCCTGCGCGGGACAGGGTGTGCGGCTTTGTCTCGGGCAGGCGCGAGCTGCTCGCGTGGGAGCCGTCCGAGCTGTTCGGGTTTTACTATGATACCAAGCCGTGGTACGGCGATCTGGAAGAGCTCAAGAC
Organism: Candidatus Agathobaculum merdigallinarum; assembly: GCA_019115425.1. Classification (GTDB taxonomy): domain Bacteria; phylum Bacillota; class Clostridia; order Oscillospirales; family Butyricicoccaceae; genus Agathobaculum; species Agathobaculum merdigallinarum. Next base: position 513 of record DXDO01000020.1, read on the forward strand.
CCGCTTTCACATGGCGGACGCGCGCCGCGCGGTGCGCATCGGCGCGTGCGGCATCTACCACGCCTGCGCGCACAACCGCCTGCACGAAAAAATCGAAGAGATGCTGCGCGGGCTGTACAAATCTGCGTTTTTCACCCTGCGCGCGGACTATTTCTGCCGCACGGGGAAATTCATCCGCAAAAAAAGCGAACTGCTGTCCCTGCTCGACGGGGAGGGAAGGGAAATCCTCGCCGCGGGGCTGGGCGACGCGGACGGCGGTTTTGCCGAACAGAGCGAAAAGCTGCTCCGGTGGGCGGGCAGCCTGATTCAGACTTACACAGAATAAGCGGTTTTGGAACCGCATGGAATGGAAATGGGGAAGTGTAAGAGATGGACGTGGGTTATTGGAAGAAACAGGCCAAAAACGCGCTGATCTTTGCCCGCTGGTGTGCGTTTGCGGTGATTATCGGCATGATAGTGGGCGCGGTGGGCGCAGTGTTCCACCATGCGCTCGAATGGGCGGGCGAGATGCGCGAGGCACACGGCTGGCTGCTGTATCTGCTGCCGCTCGCAGGCGTGTTCATCGCGTTCTGGTATAAAAAAGCGGATATGCCGCTCGAGCGCGGCACGAACTTTATTCTGACTTCGGTGCGCGAAAACCATCCGGTGCGGCTGCGGCTCGCGCCGAGCATTTTCGTGACCTCGGTGCTGACCCACCTGTGCGGCGGCTCGGCCGGTCGTGAGGGCGCGGCGCTCCAACTCGGCGGCGCGATCTCGGGCAACATCGGCCACTGGATGCGGCTGGACGACCGCGATTCGCGCACGATCACCATGTGCGGCATGGCGGCGGGCTTTGCGGCGCTGTTCGGCACGCCGCTCGCGGCGAGCGTGTTTGCGATGGAGGTCATCAGCGTGGGCGTGATGTATTACGCGGCGCTGTTCCCGTGTGTGCTGGCGTCCGTCATCGCGCATCAGCTGGCGCTCCGGCTGGGCGGCGAGACCACATCGTTTACGATCACCGGCATTCCGGAAACCGTGGATGCGCTGCTGCTCGCAAAACTCGTGCTGTTCGGCCTGGCGTGCGCGGTGCTGAGCGCGGTGGTGTGTATCGTGTTCCACCGCATCGGTCATTGGTTCAAGCACTACATACCCAATCAATACGCCTGTATGGCCGCGGGCGGCGCGGCGGTGGTGCTGGCCTCGCTGCTGCTCGGCACGCGCGATTATAACGGCGCGGGCATGGCCGTGATCGAGCGTGCGGTCGCGGGAGAGGCGGATTATACCGCGTTTTTCATCAAGCTGGTGCTGACCGCGATCACGATCGGCGTAGGCTACAAGGGCGGCGAGATCGTGCCCGTGCTGTTCATCGGCGCGACCTTTGGCGCGGCATACGGCGGATTTTTCGGCCTTGCGCCCTCGTTTGCGGCAGGGCTGGGCATGGTTGCGGTCTTTTGCGGCGTGACCAACTCGCCGCTGACCTCGGTTCTGCTTGCCTATGAGATGTTCGGCGGACAGAGCCTTGCGCTGTTTGCGCTTACGATCGCGGTCGCCTATATGCTCAGCGGCTACTATGGGCTGTACAGCGAACAGAAAATATTGTATTCCAAAATGCGGCCGCAGTTTATTGACCGCAAGACCAAATAGCGATGCGCGGATGATGGCAGCGTATTTTTCGGAAAGGACGATCTAATCATGCACGAATTCAAAGGCGCGATCTTCGATATGGACGGCACGCTGCTCGACTCCATGCCGGTATGGAAGCGGCTGACGCAGGGGTATCTTGCGCAGTTCGGCCTGCAGATCTCGGATCAGGACTATGCGGCGACCGAGGGATTTTCCCAGCCGCAGGTGGCGCAGTATTTTGCCGACCGCTATTCCAATCTGCCCGATGCACAGAGCCTGGTAGAGGGCTTGGATAAGCTGATCACCGCGCGGTATGAATCCCTTGCAAAGCCTAAGGACGGTGTTCTGGATTTCCTCGAAGGGCTGCGCCGCCGCGGCGTCAAAATGGCGATCGCGACACTGACCGCCCGCCGCCACGCGGAAAAGGCACTGCGTGAAAGGGACATGCTGGGCTACTTCGACTTCATGATGACGATCGAGGACGTGGGCATCTCCAAGCGCGAGCCGGATATCTATTTGCAGGCCGCAGCGCGCATGGGTCTGGAACCCGCGTCCTGCGTCGTGTTTGAGGATGCGCCCTATGCCTGCACGACCGCAAAACGCGCGGGGTTTGGCGTATGCGGTATGGTGGAGCCTGCCTATGCGGCCGGAGAAGCCGAGCTGCGCGCGGCGAGCGATTGGATCGTAGAGCGCTCTTTTGACGAACTTGCAGGAAAATTGTAAGAAAACGCTTGCAATTTGACCGCTTTTTCCGTAAAATATAGTCGGAAGCAAATCAAAAGCTGCACCGGACAAGTCCCGGTGCGGCTTGCTTATCGTTAGGGGGAATAGTGATGGAACAAAACAAAATGGGTACCGCGCGCATGGGTCCGCTGATTTTCTCCATGGCGCTGCCCGCTATGATTTCGATGCTGATCAATGCGCTGTACAACATTGTGGACAGCATCTTCGTGGCGCAGTATTCGCAGAGCGCGCTGGCGGCGGTCTCGCTGGTGTTTCCGCTGCAAACGCTGGTCGTGGCGATTGGCGTGGGCACGGGTGTGGGCGTAAACTCTCTGATTGCCCGCCGCCTGGGTGAAAAGCGTCAGCTGCATGCCGACTCTGCGGCCGAGCACGGCATCGCGTTGTCAATCATCGGCGGCATTGTGTTTCTGGTGTTGGGTTTCGGTTTGTCCGGCGTATTTGTCGGGGCCTTCGGTGCTGCCGAGGATGTTTCCGTGCAGGCGGTGCAGTATTCCCACATCGCGGTAGGACTGAGTATTTTTGTCATGATCTCGATGATGTGTGAAAAGGTGCAGCAGTCCACCGGCAACATGATTATTCCGATGATGCAGGGCCTGACCGGCGCGATCATCAACATCATCCTCGATCCGCTGATGATCTTCGGCATCGGCCCGTTTCCGGAGATGGGCGTCACCGGCGCGGCGCTGGCGACCGTTATCGGCCAGATCTTCGGTATGCTGATCGGCCTGTGGGGCGTATTCAAGCATCAGAAGGTGCTGAAGCTCAATATGCGCAAGTTCAAGTGGCGTTTGCAGACGGTAAAGGACATTTACCGTGTCGGCCTGCCCGGAATCGTCATGCAGAGCATTTCATCGGTCATGACCGCGGGCCTGAACGGCATCCTGATCGGCTTCTCGCAGACCGCGGTCAACGTGCTGGCGGTATATTTCAAATTGCAGACCTTTGTATTCATGCCGGTGTTCGGCCTCAATCAGGGTGCGCTGCCGGTCATGGGCTATAACTACGGCGCACGAAATAAGCGCCGCCTGTTCGGTGCGTACCGCATCGCGCTGGTGACCGCGGTCATTATCATGATGATCGGCTTTGTGCTGTTCCAGATCATACCCGAGCCCATGCTGATGATGTTCGTTGATCGGACGGATGCCGCCGCCATGCAGGAAATGCTGGAAATCGGCGTGCCCGCGCTCAAGACGATCAGCTTCTCCTTTGTTGGCGCGGCGTTCGGCATCATCAACTCGACCATGTTTCAGGCGACCGCGCGCGGCATGAACAGTCTGGTGGTCTCGGTCTGCCGCCAGCTGGTCATCATTCTGCCGGCGGCATGGATTCTCGGAAGCCTGTACGGCTTGAGCGCGCTCTGGTATGCGTTCCCGATCGCGGAAATTGCATCCTTCCTGATCTCCTATCTGCTGCTATGGCGTGAATACAAGACCGAACTGAAATATCTGGACGCTGGACAAGAGGAGGTAAAAGCATGAAACGCATTGCCAGTTTTGAAGTGAACCATGATAAGCTGAAGCCCGGTATGTACACCTCCCGCATTGACGGGGATGTGACAACCTACGATATCCGTATGGTGTATCCCAACGCGGGGAAGTATATCGAGCCTGCGGCGGGGCATACGTTTGAGCACCTGTTTGCGACCTATGCGCGCAACTCGCGCTTTGCCGACAGCATTATTTACTGCGGCCCGATGGGCTGCCAGACCGGATTTTACTTTCTCGTGCGCGATATGCAGCCCGCGGACGCAATCGCACTGGTGCAGGAAAGCATGGATTTTATCGCCGCGTACGAAGGCGAGATCCCGGGCGCGAGCCGCATCGAGTGCGGCAACTACAAGCTGCATGACCTCGCGGGAGCAAAGCAGCTTGCCGCGTCCATGATCCCAGTGCTCGAAGGCTGGACAGAAGAAAAATTGGTATATGAAAAATAATGCTTGCATTTTGTCGCCTTGTGTGGTATCATAATTTTACGACTGTAAGAGATAATAGGTTTACTACCCGTGGAAAGAGGTGAAACAACATGAAACAGGGCATCCATCCCGAGTACAAGCAGACCACGATCCGCTGTGCCTGCGGCAATGTCATTGAGACCGGCTCCACCAAGGAGAATATCGTCGTTGACGTTTGCTCCAAGTGCCACCCCTTCTTCACGGGCAAGCAGAAGCTGGTAGACACCGGCGGACGTGTTGATCGCTTCAAGAAGCGTTTCAATCTGGACAAGTAACAACAAAGCCATCGAAA
>DXDO01000189.1 GCA_019115425.1 Candidatus Agathobaculum merdigallinarum
CTCCTGCGTGAAGGAGAACGGCGCATCGAAATCGTAGTAGAAGCCGTTTTCGATCGACGGGCCGATGGCGAGCTTGACCTCGGGATACAGGCGCTTGACCGCCTGCGCGAGGATGTGGGATACCGTATGGCGGTAGGTGTCGCGGTATTCCGGGTTTTCAAACGTGTACTTGTTTTCTTCGGACATAACTGTTTCCTCCTTTGGTATTTTGGGGGGAGAACGAAAAAAGCCCACCCCCGACGTAAAATCAGGGGTGAGCTGAGGTGACGCCACACTATTACAGTGCGTCATCACCGTAAAACCCACGGTTCCACCCTGCTTGCAAGCCCGTTTACAGGCTTGCCGCTCTGGAGTCCGTAACGCGGACGAGACGCCGCGGCATACTGCGTTTTTCCGCCGCGGGGCTTGGGAATCGGTGCTGCTTTCCCCGCGCCTGCGGACGCTTTCAGCCGCGTCGTCCGCTCTCTGCCAAACGCTCATAGGGGTACTTACAGGCTTTCCTTCATCGCCTTTTACAATCCTCGATTGAAACATACAGTTTCAATCGAATATCCCGCTGTCTGCGCGCGCCCTGCGGGCACACTTGCCAGCGGTTTGTATAAAAAGTCAGGTACACGCCCCGACTTTTTATGAACATTGCGGCACACCGCAATGTTCGATCAAAATGCGCGCTTACAGCGCTGCTTTTTGACATAGTATGTACTAATATTATACCCCAAATCGCGCTTTGTCAACCGTTATTTCGCGGTTTCATACCGCCCGACAAACAATATCTCGCGGTTTGCGTTGTCACGGATGACGAACCAGAACGGCTCGTCTGCGGTAAAGGTGCGTACCAGCTCGGGCCGCGAAGGCATCGCCGAGCTCTCACCGGTCATGGCGGCGGTCACCGCTGCGGCCTCCGTCCCCTTCTCGTCCACCGCGATATAGGTCTTGTGCAGCACCGTGTCAAGGAAGTGCTGCTGCCCCGGCAGGCTGGATGGGTTGAGCATGGCGGTCAGGTCGGCATTTTCCGCATCGTACACCGTCTGGACGCCGAGCGCCTGCAATGCTTCGTCCAGCGCGGCGCTGTACTCCACCTTAAACTTCGGCACCGAGGCATTCACGTCCCCGTAGGTGAATTCCGCGTTGTCCAGGAAGTGCTGCACATCCAGCGTATCGTCCGCCTTGATCAGGTACATGCTGAAATCCGCGTCGCGGAAAGACTCAAAGTTATCGCCCGCTTCGTTATCCACCGCGTAATTGCGGTAATCCATCTTGAGCGCCTCGATGCCCGGTGTTGCATAGTAGCCGAAGCCGTCTGTCTGGTGCATCATATCAACCGTGCCGGTCGTGCCGTCCGCGTTTGTGAAATCCGCCTTGCCGGTGTTTCCCTCATAGAATTCATTTTCCCACGCGGCCTTGAAGTATACCGCATTGACCAGCGCGGTGACAAATTCGCGGTTGTCCTCGGTCAGGATGGTGGGGATTTTGCCATTTGTCTTTTCGTTTACCCATTCGTTCACCCGCTCGACCGAATCCGCATCCGTGACCTCCTCAACCGCGGCGCGGAAATATTTGTCCATCTCGCGCACATAGTCCGGCAGGAATTCGCCCTCACCGTCAAACCGGCTCTGGTTGAGCCACAGCGAGTTCGCAGTGTCGAGCGACATGATGCGCGCATAGCTGTCATAGGTCTCAAGCAGATCCTTGACGCTCTGATTAAACGCATCCAGATCGTCGATGCGCAGGGCGTTCAGCAGTTCCTGCTGCGTCTCGCCCTTTGCACCGTTTGCCAGCATAGCAAGGCACAGGCGGATGGAATAGGGCGACACCGACCAGTTGCCCTCCGCGTCCAGCACACGGACAAGCGCATCCGAAAACGTCCCTGGCTCCTCAGGCGAAACATAGGCGCTCGCAGTCAAGGCATTCGCGTTTGCGATCCATCGCACGGCTTCGTAACCGGAAACCGTATCGTTGGGCCGGAACTCCAGCGCACTGGACGCTGTGCCGTCCGGATAGGTGACGTTGTGCTCGTCAGACATGTCGATCACGCCGTACATCCAGCACTTGCTCACACCATTTTGTGCCCATTCCGCAATGTTGTAACCCGCGGGCGAGCCGGTGCCGCAGCCCGCGGGCAGCTCGGTATACTTGTAGTCCAGATAGCGACCGAGGAAAGCCGCTGCTTCCTGTCGGGTGATGGGATCGTTTAAGCGCAGTGTTCCCTTTTCCTCGCCGTTTCCATCGCCGTTGAGAATCCACTTGTCAAACGCCCATTTGACCTCGTCCGAAACGTCCGCACCGTCTGTGAAGTACTCCTCCATGTCGATCCATGCGCTGTCCGACACATCCTCGCCTGCGTTCAGCGCCAGTGTTTGCAGGAACCAGCCGCGCGTCGCGGTCTCGGGCGGCGCCGGAGGTGTTGCTGCGGCGTCCGGTGCCTGCGCCGCCCCCGCCGCAGCCGGCAGCAGCAAAGCGAACGCAAGCATGATTGCCAATACCCTTCTTTTCATGTTTATATCCATTCCTTTCGCTTTGCTCAGGCACAAAACGTTATGAAAATATTTTCCCTGAGCTTTTTTTCTTTATAATTCTTCTTGTAGGGAACTCGGTATACTACAAATCACGGGGAGGTGAGTGG
>DXDO01000190.1 GCA_019115425.1 Candidatus Agathobaculum merdigallinarum
TCTTGGGAAAATCATAAAACCCCGTATCCCTTGGGACACAAGGGATACGGGGTTACTCAAGGGAAAAAGGCTCAAGGGAAAGGGTGTTCTGAGGGTGATTTGGTCTGGTTTTTCCCATGGATTTCCCTTGAGTTTTGAAAAAATGAAATTTAGAAAACCCTTATAGCATCTGCGTTTTCAAAAATCTATTTCGTGTTCTGAGTACAGAAAACCCCTTGACAATAGGGAGTTTCCTACTGTCAAGGGGCTTAAAATGTTGCTATTTCAGATTAACCGAAGTAACGCTTCAGCAGGCCCTCGAAAGCCTTGCCATGTCTGGCCTCGTCGCGAGCCATCTCATGAACGGTGTCATGGATCGCATCGAGGTTGTGCTGCTTCGCCAGCTTCGCCAGCTCGAACTTGCCGGCGGTCGCGCCGTTCTCAGCGTCTACACGCATCTCGAGGTTCTTCTTGGTGGAGTCGGTGACAACCTCACCCAGCAGCTCAGCAAACTTCGCAGCGTGCTCAGCTTCCTCGTAAGCAGCCTTCTCCCAGTACAGGCCGATCTCCGGATAGCCCTCGCGGTGCGCAACGCGCGCCATCGCCAGGTACATACCGACCTCGGAGCATTCGCCCTCAAAGTTCATGCGCAGGCCGTCGATGATCTCCTGCGGTGCGCCCTGCGCAACGCCGACAACGTGCTCAGCCGCCCAGGTCTTTTCGCCGGACTGCTCCTTGAACTTCTCCGCCGGAGCATGGCAGATCGGGCACTCAGCCGGAGCGGAATCGCCCTCATGTACATAACCACATACGGTGCAAACAAACTTCTTCATGATTTTTCCTCCTGAATCCTTTCTTATTTTTGCTGCGGAAGAAAGCGGTCCATCGTGATGGAGCAAAGCTGATCGCGCAGAGAGCGGTTGATCTCTCCAAACACACGATGAAAATCACATTCCTTCCGGTTGCCTACACGGGTACACTGAAATTCATTGGCGAGACAATGATTGATTGCGATCGGGCCGTCAATACATTCAATAATCTCACCCAAACTGATTTCGGAAGGGGAGCGATTGAGTTCATATCCGCCTGCAACGCCTTTGTATGACTTGGTAATGCCGGACTGCGTCAGCTTGCGCAGGATTTTAAGGGCAAAACGCAGGGTTACGCCCGCCTCTTCCGATATATCCTTCGCACACTGTTTCCCGCCAGCCAGCGCCAGGCAATAGGTCACACGAATCGCATAATCCGCCTCATGTGTGATTCTCAAAGCGTTCCTTCCTTTCTTTCCTTGGAACATCTTAAGTATAGTCTTATTCCGCTGAAATGTCAATAGTTTTTTGATAAAATAAATATATAATATTATTTAGTAATTATTATCATTTATTACAATCAGTATCGAGATCGCCGCGGCGTTTTCCGTGGTATCCAACAGGGTCAGTATATCACACAACCGATCAAATGTCTATTGAATCTGCATACCTTATTGCGCCAAATCATCCCTGCAAAGCCAGACATAAATTCCCTACAAAGCAAAACCAAAACCCGCTCCCATTCATCTAATCATTGAAAGCACTCCGGCGGCCGCCAAACGCTTTCGGAAAGGAACAACCGCCATGATGGATAAAACCGAATTCACCGCCGCGGTACTGGAGGCCGAACCGACGCTCTACCGCGTAGCCAAAGCCATGCTGGGCAGCGGGCACGACTGCGCGGACGCAGCGCAGCAGGCCATCCTGCGCGCATGGGAGCAGCTCGGCACGCTGAGGAAACCCAAATACTTTAAAACCTGGCTGACGCGCATCCTCATCAACGAGTGCAGCGCCATGCTGCGCCTGCGGCAGCGGCTCGCGCCCTATGAGCCGGAACAGGCCGCAGCCATCCCCGCCCCCGCGCCGGAGGATCACAGCGACCTGTATGCCGCGCTACTCGCGCTCGACGAAAAATACCGTCTGCCGGTGGTGCTGTATTATCTGGAGGGATTCAAAACGCGCGAAATCGCGTCCATGCTCGGCGTGCCCGAGGGCACGGTCAAGACCCGCCTGCGCGCCGCGCGCGAACAACTCCGCAAAGACTTGGAAGGAGCGTGCTTTGCATGATGAACCATAACGATTTCCCGAAAATGACCGACCATTTCGATCAGCGCGTCCGCGAGACGCTCGAAAGCCTCCCCGAGCAGCCGCAACGCGTGCGGCGCTTCCCGTTCAAGCGCGCCGTGTCGGTCGGTCTTGTCGCCGCGCTGTGTGTCGGCGGCACGGCGTTCGCGGCAAGCGATCTGCCGCAGGCAATCGGTCAGCACTTTTCGCTGCTGCTGCACGGTACGGATGAGCAGTTGCTGAACGACTACACCGTTACGCCCGTGCCGGGCACAGTGGTGGATGAAAACGACAAATACCGGATGACGGTCGAGTCTGTGCTGTTTGACGAGAGCGCGGGTGTAGGGCTGGTCAGCCTGCATCTGGAAAACAAGTCGGGTGACGGCGTGATGCCCTTCGGCATTGCGGAGCTGTTGCCGCAGTATCAAAACCTACCCGATGTGGTATGGAGCAATTTGTCTGAATGTTACGGCAGCGAGGACGGGCAGTACGACTTTAACGTGATGTACGATGAATACGGTTTCTGCGGCAGCCGCTTCTATCTGGATACCAGCCGCTCGACCGCAAACGACTATTATATAGAGGGTGCGTTCATCCCGAACGGCGACTACATGCTGGGCACGCCCCTGCGCTTTGTCGCACAGGAGACCGGCAAAATGCAGACGGTTTCCAGCGGCGCAAACATCGGTTATATCGCGCTCGAGGTGTCTATGACGGACTTCGAGCAGGTGCCGAGCCTGAAAAGTGCGGACGGCAGCATCACCCTGTCCCCGATCGGCCTGCGCGTGACCGCGCAGCAGCCGGGCGAAATGCTGGTCGACCGGATCGAGCGCATCGCGGTGAAAATGAAGGACGGCTCGGAGCTTGTCATCCGCGAATACGAATCCGGAGACGGGATCGGCATCGACCAGACGCTGTATGCACTGGGCTTTGGCCCTGACGCGGGCTTTGACAGCGATACGGTTGTCTACGTCCTCGCCCGCACCTTTGACCTTGCGGACGTGCAGTCGGTCATCATCAATGACACCGAGTATCCCCTCTCCGCGTGACGCATGGAATAAAGTGCGCCGCACGCTCAATATGAAGGAGCGGTGTCGCATTGCGATGCCGCGACAAAAACCTGGGGGCGTGTACCTCAGATTTTTATCAAAGGGCCTGTTGCAAAATAAAAGTGCAATAGCAATTTGCACAAAAAAACGGGCCCAATAAGACAAATCGCCCCTCAAAAGAAGCTGTTTTGACTTCCCTTGAGGGGCGTATTTTGTACATTATTTTGGGGACAAGCTATTTTGCAACAGGCCCCGACAGGCGTTCCCAGCCTTGGCTGGCGACGCCATCCCTCGATTTGGACAATATGTCCAAATCGACTCCTTTATGCGGTAAACAGCTGCGTCCAGTAGGCCGTGCCGTTGATCACCGTATACCCCACACCGATGGTGGTGAAATTCCCATTCAGGATATTGGCGCGATGACCGGACGAGTTCATCCAGGCGTTCATAACCTGCTGCGGAGTGGACTGGCCGTAGGCGATATTCTCGCCAGCACGACGGTAAGAAACACCCGCCTCGGTCAGCGCGGTGGAAAAGGACGACCCGTTCGGACGGGTGTGCGAGAACGACTGCGCAGTCTCCTTTGCACGCACCAGCGCTGCCTGCTGCACCTTGGCATCGACTTTCAGCGCGGACAGGCCGTGCTTGGCGCGCTCCACGTTGACCAGCGCCACGACCTGCGAAGCAAAGTCGCCCTGCATAGAACCGGTATCGTCTTCCGGCTGCTGCTCCGTACCATTATCCGGCGTCTCCTCCGGACGGCTGTTGTCCGGAAGCTGAGGCGTGTTGTCTGGGGTCTCGTCGGGCTGTTCGTCCGGTGTATCCTCCGGCTGCTCGTCCGGCATTTCCTCCGGCTGTTCGTCCGGAATTTCCTCCGGCTGTTCGTCCGGCTTCTCCTCCGGCTGCTCGTCCGGCGCCTCCTCCGGCTGCTCGTCCGGCTTCTGTTCGGGGGTGGTATCCGGTGTTTCCTCAGGGATTTCTTCCGGCGTTTCCTCGGGCTTGGTTTCCGGCTTAAGGGACGGGATATCCCAGTCGGGGAAGCAGGCGGAGAAGTCGAACTTCTCCATCAGCTTCTGAAGCATCTGCTGTCTTGCCTGAGAAACGATCGAATGGGAAAGATTGATGTTTGCCGTATGGACATCCGCCGCACCTGCGGAAGCAGTAGCAGCCATAGTAACGGCCAGCGCCAGCGGCACAATTTTCTTAATCTGCATGATTCTTTTCCTCCTTGGTTTTCGTGGACACAAATGGTTTGTTTTCCCCACGACCCAGAGTATAGCGGATTTTGTAACCGTTTTGCAATGGAAATGCCTACCGATACCGCCAACACACAGCAAAAACCGGCCGTAAAAGGAATTTCCCGGCCGGTTTTCCCGATATTTACGCGTATTTTTCTATATCATACAGATTATTCAGCACAAGCCAAAGCTGCGGGAAGTACCGCATAATATTCCAGATGCTCACGCCGTGCAGCTGATATTCTCCTGCCAGCGCGAGCTTGGCACGGATCGAACGTGCGTCCTCGAACCACACCTCATGCTCCGCGCGGTCACGCCAGTAATTATAATGCGGCGACTGCGCGGTTTCGTTATACTGGATGGGCGCGCCCACCTGTATCGCCTGCTCAACCGCCTGTACATTGCCGATCGTCCGCGCGCGGGACTGCCCGCGAACGAAAGGCAGGGTCCAGTCATAGCCATAGTTTGGGATTCCCAGAAAAATTTTGTCCGGCGGAATGACCGAGGTGGCAAACCGTACGACCTGCTCCACCTTGTCGAGCGGCGCCACCGCCATTGGCTCAGAGAGCGCGTAGCCCCATTCATATGTCATGAGAAGTGCATACGCCGCTGCGTCGCCCAGCGCGCGGTAGTCATGCGCCTCGTAAAGTAGGCCGCGCTGCTCGGCCGAGGTCTTGGGCGCGAGCGCGACCAGCACGGTATAGCCGGACGGCTCGAGCCGCGCGCGCACATCGCGGACAAAGGACGCGTACGCCGCCGCGTCCTCAGGCGGGACGAACTCGAAGTCGATATCCACGCCCGCAAAGCCCTGTGCCGCGATGGTCTGCGCCAGATTTTCGATCAGCGCGCCGCGGGCGGCGGGGTCCTGGAACAGTCGGTGGGCGCGCTCGCCGGAGAACTGTCCGTCCTCGCCCAGCGTGGTCAGCACCAGCAGCGGCCGCACGCCATACTGCCGCGCCATGCGCGTGAGCAGGTCGGCGTTCTGCGGCAGGATGCGCCCCATGCGGTCAAACCCATAGGAAAATACGGATAAGTATGTCAGATACGGCAGGGTCTTGCGCAGCACCCGCAGGTCGATATTCGGGTAGGCGTACCCGTTGACCGCAAACGTCCCCAGCTTTGGCCCGTAGGACAGCACAAGAGACTGGCCGGGATAGATCCGGTCTGTGCCGCCAAGCTGCGGATTATTCTGCCAGAGCGCCAGAACGGTCGTGCCGTTGCGCGCGGCAATATCCCCCAGCGTGTCCCCGCGTTTGACCGTATAGGTCTGCGTGGGCTGCGGCACGACGATCGTCTGCCCGGGCGTCAGCCGGTTTGACTCATGCAGCTCGTTCTGCTGGATCAAAAATTGCAGCGGCACCCCGTGCATCTGCGCGATCCGATAGAGCGAATCCCCCGGCTGTACGACATGTATCACCATAGAAAAACCACCTTTCCCTGCAATCTATGCCGGAATAGGTGGAGGTGTGCGCCTGTGCGCCCGCCCCCGGTGTGGCACCCGTTCCGCTTACCCTGACAAAGCAGCTGGACGGCAGGAACAACGCGTGACCTTACCTTTGAGTGCGCAGCGCGCCCTGAAGGAAGGGGTGGTGATTCGCAAGAGGAGGGGGAACCAAATCGGTTCCCCCTCCTCTTGTGTGCCTGCGGCGCATAGCCGCGAATACGCAGTAAAGCAATATGCACCATATTAAATCCGCGTTAGCGGCACAGAACGGGCGCGCAATGCGCGCCCCTACAGGCCATAGATAAAGCAGCCGGCGCGCCGAGGTCGTCGCGCCCTACGGAGCCGGTGGTGCCGGATTATCCGTCCGCTCCAAAATATAATCCGTACTTGTATGATAAAAATCCGCTATCAGACAAAGCACATCCAAAGGAATATCCCGAAAACCACGCTCGTATCCGCTGTATATTGTCTGTGCAACGCCGAGTTTTTCAGCCAGCTGTGTTTGATTCAGTTCTGCATCTTCGCGTAAATCACGCAATCTGGATAAATACATAAATCATCACCATGATTATTAGAGATTAATCCGAAACGAATTAAAACAGAGATCAAGGGGCACGCCTGCTGCGCGCCCTACGGAGCAGGTGGCGCTGGGTTATCCGTCCGACCGAGCAAGTAATCGATTGAAGTATGGTAATAATCCGCCAGCTGTACCAAAATAGTAAGCGGCATATTATGTTCGCCGCTCTCATAATAGCTGTATGTCCGCTGAGAGATATTCAAATAATCTGCAAGCTGTTGCTGACTCAAATCGTTATCTTCGCGTAAATTTCGAATACGTTCATAACGCATAAAATCACCTCTACCCAATATTGTATCAGAACGAATTATTCTATTGCATTTCAGAATAAATCATGCTAATATTGGATTGAGGTGGTAAACATGGACCCATCCATTTACTACGAACTACAGGCTGCTGCCGAGCGCCTCTCCCCCATCGAAGATGGCCCCGCATGGCACACCCTCAGCCGCATGGAGAACGAACTGGACGCGCTCCTGCCGCCCGTTCTGCACCGCCGCTTCCGCCGCCTGTGCGACCAGGCAAACGCCGCTGCTGCTGAGCACGGCGAGACCTGCTTCCGGCTCGGACTGTACTGCGGCCTCATGCTGATGGCAGACGCATCTGCCCTGAGATAACAAAAGCCGCCCGACGCATACTGCGCCGGACGGCCGTGAAGCTACGCTTTATACTTTGTCATGCGGAGACGGCTCCTGATGGCAGGAAGCACAGCCACCGCTGCATCCGGAACATCCCGAGCAACCGCCCGATTTGGACCGGCGAACCACAGAACGCGCTGCAAAAAACACAATCACCAGCACAATCAGGCCCACAATCAGGGTTGACATTTCTGTTGTCTCCTTTCTGAAAAATCCTCAGCCGTTCGCCTGTACGCTCATCTTGCGCAGGTCCGCACCCGCATCCGCCTTTGCCGGCTTGCGCACCAGCAGGTAGATCATCAGCGCAAGCACGAGGATGGCCGCGACCGTACCGGCGCCGAATGCAACCTCGCCCGTGATCAGGCCGCCGAACTGATATACCATGAGCGATACCGCATAGGCAAATACCATCATATACCCAATCGCGAATGCTGTCCACTTTCCGTTGTTCATCTCGCGCTTGATCGCGCCCATTGCCGCAAAGCACGGCGCGCACAGCAGGTTAAAGCACATGAAGGAATACGCGCTGACCGCGGTGAACGAGGCCGCCAGATTGCTCCAGATCTCCACGCCGTCCTCGGCGACCTCGGCAAAGCCGAAAACCTGTCCAAAGGTGGCGACAACGTTCTCCTTGGCAATCCAGCCGGTAACCGTCGCAACAACCGTTTCCCATCTGCCAAAGCCGAGCGGTGCGAAGACCGGCGCGATGACCGAACCGATGCGCGCCATGATGCAGTTATTGATATCCTCAACCGCGCCGAACGCGCCGTTCTCCCAGCCGTAGCCGAGCAGGAACCACAGCACAATCGTGGACAGCAGGATGATGGTGCCGGCTTTCTTGATAAAGGACCAGCCGCGCTCCCACATCGAGCGGAGCACATTGCTGACCGTCGGCATATGATAGGACGGCAGCTCCATCACGAAGGGCGCCGGTTCGCCCGCGAACACCTTGAACTTCTTGAGCATGATGCCCGAGATGATGATCGCCAGCACACCGATCACATAGGCTGAGAACGCAACCCAGCCCGCGTTGTCAAACAGCGCACCCGCGATCAGGGCAATGATCGGCAGCTTTGCGCCGCAGGGGATGAAGGTGGTGGTCATGATGGTCATGCGGCGGTCGCGCTCCTGTTCTATGGTGCGCGACGCCATCACGCCCGGTACGCCGCAGCCCGTGCCGATCAGCATCGGGATGAAGGACTTGCCGGACAGGCCGAACTTACGGAAGATGCGGTCCATGATGAACGCGACACGCGCCATGTAGCCGCAGTCCTCGAGAATCGCGAGGAAGATGAACAGCACAAGGATCTGCGGCACGAAGCCCAGAACCGCGCCGACACCGGCGACAATGCCGTCCATAATCAGGCTGTACAGCCAGTCGGCAATGCCCAGACCGCCCAGCACGTTATCCAGCATCACCGGAATGCCCGGAATCCATGTGCCGTAATCCTCCGGCGCAGGCTCCTCGGCTGCGAGCGTGCCCTCGAAGGCCGCAAAGTCAACCTCCTCGGTGGTGACCGCGCCGGTCTCCTCATCCTCGAATACCACGGTCGCTACCAGCGCGGATGCGTCCGCATCGGCCGCCAGCGCAGCGCCGGCCTGGTCGAGTGCCGCGGTATCCGGCTCCTCGGCCTCAAGCTGCGCGGTGACCGCGCTGACATCAATGCCCTCAGACACAGCGGCTTCCAGCCACGCATCGCGGCGGGCAACGTCGTCCTCATACGCGGCGGTCGCTTCGTCGTATGCCGCGCGGCCGATGCCGAGCGGATACCAACCTTCGCCGAACACGCCGTCGTTCGCCCAGTCGGTCAGGATCGTGCCGACCGAGGTAACCGATACATAATACACGACAAACATCACAAGCGCAAAGATTGGCAGCGCAAGGATGCGGTTGGTTACGATGTGATCGATCTTGTCGGATACCGTCATGCCGACCTTTTTCTTTTTGACGCAGGATTTGACAACCCCGGTGATGTACTGGTAACGCGCGTCGGTGATGATGGACTCCGCGTCGTCGTCGAGTTCCTCCTCGACCGCGGTGATGATGTTTTCCAGCTTGTCGCGCACGTCCTGACTGAACCGGAAGCGGGCGAGCACCTTCTCGTCGCGCTCAAACAGCTTGACCGCGAACCAGCGGCGCTGGTCCTCCTCGGTCACATCGCGGATCATACCGGAGATCTGGCTGAGGGCATTCTCGATCCCATCGGAAAATGCGTGCTTTGCGGGCTGGGCGGCGGATGCTGCGGCCTTTTTCGCCGTCTCCATCAACTCTTTGGTGCCTCTGCCCTTGAGCGCAGAGGTCTCGACGACCGGCACGCCCAACGCCGCGGACAGCTTTTTCACATCGATCGTATCGCCACGCTTTTGGACAATATCCATCATGTTGAGCGCAATGACGACCGGAATACCCATTTCCAGCAGCTGCGTGGTTAAGTACAGGTTGCGCTCAATGTTGGACGCATCGACAAGGTTTACGATCACATCCGGCTTTTCGTTCACCAGAAAATCGCGGGTGATGACCTCTTCAAGCGTATACGGCGAGAGCGAGTAGATGCCCGGCAGGTCGATGATCGAGATCTCCTTGTCTGCCTTGCAACGGCCCTCTTTTTTCTCCACGGTAACGCCCGGCCAGTTGCCGACATACTGCGTCGAGCCGGTCAGTTCATTGAACATTGTGGTCTTACCGCTGTTCGGGTTGCCGGCAAGCGCCAAACGAATCGACATGTTGTTTCCCCTTTCTATAGCGGATTAGCATTCGCTAACCCCTGTGTAAAATTTTTATTCGACCAGAATGCGTTCCGCATCCGCCTTGCGCAGCGAAAGCTCATAGCCGCGCACCGTCACCTCGATCGGGTCGCCCAGCGGCGCCACCTTGCGCACGAAAACCTCCGCGCCGCGGGTAATGCCCATATCCATGATGCGGCGGCGCGTCGCGCCCTCGCCCTCGATTTTCCGCACGGTAACGGTCGAGCCGCAGGGCGTGTTCCTCAGATTGCTCATTTTTGCATTGTCCCCCTTTAGACCATAATCCGCGACGC
The DNA here is from genome assembly GCA_019115425.1 of Candidatus Agathobaculum merdigallinarum. Lineage (GTDB taxonomy): Bacteria > Bacillota > Clostridia > Oscillospirales > Butyricicoccaceae > Agathobaculum > Agathobaculum merdigallinarum. Next base: position 10,057 of record DXDO01000190.1, read on the forward strand.
CATCTTTTCCGAAATCGCGACGCGCGTATCCTTTACCGAGACGATCACATTCCCTGCAAGGGACGAAACGACCGATACCTTTGCTCCCTCGACAAACCCGAGATTGCGCAAAAACTGCCTTGTCTGGTCTTTTCCACGAATGGTCTTAACTGTGGCTTCCATGCCGGTATCCATCATCGTCAGCGGCATAATATCGATCCACTCCTTCTGTATCGTCAGTAAAGTTAAAACAAACACAAAGGCGGTTAGAGACTTCTAACTCCCTTTTGCTTGAAGTTTACCACCGCTAACCATCTTTGTCAAGCGCAGTCAATGAACTTTGTCAAATCGCACGAAGCCGACCGCAGTTTGCCTCTGCTAATTCGTCGCAATGCACGTTTTCCTCTCAGGCAGGAGGAAGCCCACGGCTGTTGTTCCGGACAGCCGCGGGCTCGTGTTCGATTGGGCATACCGGACAGTATGCCCCTTGGGGTTTCCCCCGGGACAAGAAAGGATAGTTGTATCATAACCGCCGCCGTCGCAGCAGGTATGACCGAGATTGTCGATCAAAACTACAGTTTTGATCGAAGGGACACACCGCGCAAAAGCGCGGATGTGTCCAACGCTTTGAAAAGTTCCGCGAAGCGAAACTTTTCTCCGCTCCTGTATCAAAACGCACGCACATGTCGCGCGTTTTGATGGTTTTCGGCGGCGAGCCGCAGAAAACCGATCGAATGCACGCGGCGCGCGGTTTTAGCGCGTCACGCGGGATATTGGCTCAGTAAGCGGCGAAGCCCTTGCCGAACTCCCTGCACTTGTCGAGCGCGCCGGCGTCCGGAGTCTCGTTGACCATCAGGCCCTCGTCGGTGTAGATATTGGCGTTTGCGTCATTGGTGCGCTGCACCCAGTCGCGCATCCACTGTCCGTCGCCCCAGCCGTAGGAGCCGAACAGCGCAACCTTGCGGCCCGCAAGTTTGCTCTCCAGCTCGGTGAAGAACGGATCAAATTCCGCTTCCTCCAGCACCTCGGCGCCCATCGCCGGGCAGCCCAGCGCGAGTTTATCATAGTTTGCCGCGTCGGCGGCACTTACATCCGCCACGTTCAGCAGGTCGCATTCCATACCGCCCTCGCGGATGCCGTCCGCGATCGCGTTCGCCATCTGCTCGGTATTGCCGGTCTGGCTCCAAAAAATTACTGCTGCTTTGCTCATTTCTGTCAAAACCTCCTGTTGTCTGTCAAATCAGATTCAGATGATATATCGCTTGACGCGCTATGCCGCAGCGAACACCTCGAGTAGCGTTTCCCCCTGCTCGACGCGTCTTGTCACCGCGCGGCACACCCGCGACAGGCGGTCGAATAATCGTGATGCGGCTTCCGTGTCGCCGTAGACCTTCCAGTAGCCGCTCAGCTTACAGCCGCGGCCCTGATAGCGGATAAAGCCAACCACATCCTCGATCGGATAGCCCAAAAACAGGCCGATCTCGTGCGGAAAACCGTCGCTGAGCGCGATGCGGCGTTTCAGCATCCGCAAAAGCTCTGCAAGCGGCCGCCCTGCCGGATAGCCGAACGACTCCAGCACATGCCGCACGGCCGTATCCGCCAGACGGCGTTCCAACTGCGCTTTGTGGTATACCATCAGCAGCCAGCGCTCCTTACAGGCGCATACAATCTCAAAGTGTAGGCCGCGCGGCGCAAATGCCGCGCCATATTCCTCAAGCCGCTGCGGCAGGTCAGGGTAAAGCGATTTGTCGCAGGAAACAAGGCTTGCAGGCTTGATCCCTGCCAGCGTGGGCGAACAGTACGCCGCAATCAGCCGGTCGAGTTGATTTTTCATTTGACTGACGCACCTCCCATTCCTAGTATCTGCGCATTGATTTTCGCTTATCCGCTTTCCAAACAGCGCGGCCGCGGTTAGCCATCCGACCGCGCTGTCCCAATGATCTGTTTCGTTCGGATCGATGCACAAAATACAGAGAAAGCTGTGTATGTTATGCAGCGCCGCCCCGTTCCGCGTGGGCTGCGCCGGCTATCGAGCGTATCAGTAAGCCTCGGCTAACCTGAATATAAGTTAGCATAGACTAACCAAAATGTCAAGCACTTCTTTTCGATTTTTCCAAAAAGTTTTCCCGCTGCCGCGAATTGAAAAGCGGCTGCTTGCGCAGCCGCTTTTTTGTGAAATCTCCAACGCTACGGCGCCGGACATGCCTCCATCTGATCTTTACACGTTGAACCGGAACAGCACAACGTCGCCGTCCTGCATGACGTATTCCTTGCCCTCCGAGCGGACCAATCCCTTTTCGCGGGCAGCCGCAAGCGAGCCGAGTTCGATCAGATCTTTGTAGTTGATGACCTCGGCGCGGATAAAGCCGCGCTCGAAGTCCGAATGGATCTTGCCCGCTGCCTGAGGCGCCTTGGTGCCCTTCTCGATCGTCCAGGCGCGCACTTCCTGCTCGCCCGCGGTCAGGTAGCTCATCAGGCCGAGCAGGTCGTAGCAGACCTTGATCAGGCGGTCAAGGCCGGACTCGTGCAGACCCAGCTCGGAAAGGAACATCTCCTTTTCCTCCGCGTCCATGCCCGCGATATCCTCCTCAAGTTTGGCGCAGATGGGCAACACCATCGCGCCCTCCGCGTCCGCGATCGCCTGTACAGCCTGCAGGCGCGCATTTTCCGCCGCATCGCCGGTAAAGCCCGCCTCGTCCATATTCGCAGCGTAGATCACCTTTTTCGCGGAAAGCAGGTCGCTTTCGTTTACCACGCGGATGACGTCCTCATCCTCGCCGAATCCCTCAAAGGTGCGGGCGGTCTTGCCCTCTTCGAGGTGCGCCTTGAGCGCTTCCAGGATCTCCACGTCCTTGAGCAGCTTTTTGTCCGCCTTGGCTGCCTTGCGGGTGCGCTCCAGACGGCGCTCGAGATGCTCGATATCCGCAAGGATCAGCTCCAGATTGATGGTCTCAATATCGCGGCCTGGATCGACCGAACCTTCCACGTGCACGATATTGTCGTTTTCGAAGCAGCGGACAACATGGACGATCGCGTCCACCTCGCGGATATGCGACAGGAACTTGTTGCCGAGGCCCTCGCCCTTGCTTGCGCCGCGCACCAGACCCGCGATGTCCACGAACTCCACGACCGCCGGGGTGGTCTTTTTCGCGTGGTACAGGTCGGTCAGCGGCTGGAGCCGCTCGTCCGGCACGGCAACCATGCCGACGTTAGGGTCGATCGTGCAGAACGGATAGTTCGCGCTCTCCGCGCCCGCCTGCGTGATCGCATTGAACAAGGTAGACTTGCCGACGTTGGGC
>DXDO01000191.1 GCA_019115425.1 Candidatus Agathobaculum merdigallinarum
CAAAAATGCCCTTGGAAAAATCCAAGGGCGCGCAGACGTACCGAAATACACCTGTTTCTTCCATCCGGACTATAACCGTCGGTTGGGATTCTCACCCATCATGCCTTGCGGCTCGCAGACTATCGGGATCATTGCCCCGTATACTGCCGGTGGAGACTTTCACTCCGCCCTGAAACAGAACTGATTTAATTTATGTTTTTATTATAGGACGGCGCAGCGCGGTTGTCAATCCCCTTTGCAAAATTGCCGCAGTACGGTCTCAATTTCATCCCGTGTGCCGACTGCGTTGATAAATTCCAGCAGGGCGTTTGCTGTCATATGGGCGGGCAGGTCGAGCGCCTTGAGCACTGCTGCGCGGCGCTGTGCGCTCTCCGGCCCGCCGGAAAGTCCCCAAGCGTAAAAATCGGCTTTCGTAATTGGCCGCTCCCGTTTACTGCCCTGTTCATTTGGGTCCTCGAAGGTAGCGCCCGCACGGCGCAGTGCCTCCAGAATGATTTCAGGACGCATGCCTTCCACCCCGAGTTTGCCCTCTTTGGAGCCATGCCGCTTGCGGTGCTCTTTACCCGGGATATCGGGGATGTATGCCTGCTTGATGCTTCCGGCCGGAAGCGCTCCTTTGAGATAATTGCGGATCACAAAACCCGCGCCATCACTATCCGTAAGCACAATCAGCCCGCGTGTAACGGCAATGCGCCGCAACAATTTCAACTGCTCTTTGTCATTAAAAATGCGGAAACCGCCGCTCTCCAGAACCACCGTGTCCACGACCTGCCGGACCGTATTGACATCATACCGTCCCTCCACCAATATTGCTTCCCGTATGCGCGTCATGTGCGCTCCCCTTTCAATTCTGCCGCCATGGAGAGCAGGGTCAGTTCGATCTGCTTTTGCCGGTCTACCGCGCTTCCCTTGAGCGCGGAATCTGTTTTGGAACAAAGCGATGCAGCTTTGCGCAGCCAGGAAAGTGGCACGCGGCGCGCTGCATTCTGAATCTGCCGCGCGTAGTAAGGTGATTTGGAGCCGAGCATTTCCATCAGCTGCTTCTCCCCTCCCCTTGCCTCTGCGCACAGCTTGGCCGCATACAGACGCTGAATATGCCGCGTAATCGTGGTAAAGATCATGACCTCATTATTTTTTTGCGCGATCAAATCGCTAACCAGAGCGACCGCACGATCGAATTTGCCCGCGGTAATCGCATCTGTCAGATCAAATACGACCGCGTCCAGCACGGGTGAGCAGACTGCGTCAATATTATATTTTTTGATGACGCCGGTGGTGGTATGCGCCGCTGCTTTTTCCATCTCCCCTGCCAGATTTGTCATGGAATTGCCGCAAAGAAAGATCATATAAGCCGCATCCTCGGGCGCAATCGAGCAGCCGAGCGCACGGGCACGCCGTTCCAGCCACGCAACCAATTCCCGCTCCTCCTGATGGGAGAACTCTGCAAAACATGCAGTCTTTTCAAGCGTTTTATACAGTTTGGTGCGTTTGTCCGGTTTTCCCTCCAGCACGTCATAATAAAAAACCAGGCAAACATACTCCGGAAGGTCGCTTAATATGCCCGGGAGCGCATCCGAAAAGCCCGCAGGCGGTTTAAACAAGTCAAAATCCGAAACAATAATCAGTTTTTTCTCAGACATCGCCGGATAGCTGTCGATCGCTTCGGTCAGCTGCTCGACAGACAGCCCCTTGCCCTCAAACTCGATCAGATTAAAGTCGGCAAATGCTGGATCGACCACCTTTTGGCGCAGCTCGCGCAGATAATATTCCTTCAGATAGCTTTCTTCGCCGGAGATGATATAGAGCGGCGCAAACTCGCCGTTTTTCAGGTCGCGGATCAGCCGCGCTTTTCCATTTATTTTGCCTTTTTCCGCAGGCATGCGCTTCACTCCTTCGTAAACTGCCGCACGATCTCGCCGATCCAATACGGACTTTCGACCGGACGGCCTGCATACTGGGGCAGGATATCCTTGAAGCCGGCCTGCACCAGAATTCTCTCTGCGCCCACAGCATCCAACGCTTGGCCAAGCATGGTTTTATCCTCCAGATTGCGCTGTGACAAAACGACCTCCGGTGCGGACGGCGGCGCGTTATTATTTTCCAAAAATTCTGCCAGCTGCTTTTGCGTTGGACTGTGCAGGACGAGAATCCGGTCGGAAATCCGTACACCGGTCTTACCATCCGCAACAGGAAACACGTTGACAGGCACCATTCCGGTATACACCACCTGCTCTGCATTTACTTCCTGCGCAGACCTGCTGTTTACAAGTGAAAGCAGTTCCCTGTTATACTTTGTTTCCTTACAGCCGGACGGAATCAAAATCCGGTCTACCTCTGTCTTTTCCAGCAACGTGGGCAGGTCACGCGCATGTCCCTTATCAACGGCAGTCAAGATCAGTGTATCGATATGCGTAAAATTGTTCCAGCGCATCCATTCCTGTACCAATGACGCAGCATTCCGATATCCACCGTCGCCTGCGCAGTCGATCAGGGTCATACTGCCACCCGCGTCAGCCACAATAATCGCCTGCCCCGATCCGCAGGGCAGATAGGTCACGCTATACCTCTGCTGATGATAGTATGTACTCGCGCTACTCAGCCCTATCACAAAAATGCAGACACAGGGCAAAACAACTTTCCACTTGATACGCGTTCCGGCAATCAGCCAGAGCACCACCGCCGCAAACAAAACGCCAAGCGCCGCGAGACCAAAACCGTCGCGCCAGTTGACCAATCCCAGTGGGATATCCGCCACACGATTTGCGACCCAGAGGATATAATCCAGAAACGGTGTGAGAATTTTGGCGATTGCCGGCACCGCCGCAGGCAAAATAGCAGCGGCTACGCACAACAAAAAGCCACCGATAAAGCACACTGCGGTCACACCAACAACCAGAAGATTGCTGACCAGGGAAAGCATGGATACGTAGCCGAAAGAGGACAGCAGGATCGGTGTGGTAAAGATCGTAGCGCAGACCGTACAGGACAGCGCCCCCGCCGCAACGGAAACCAGTTTTTTTACTGGCTTTGGCATTTTTGCAAACGGTTTCATTAGTTTACGCTGCATCCGCCCGGAAAACAGGACCAAACCAAGCGTTGCAGCAAAAGAAAGCTGCAAACTCAGGCTGGCAATCGAATAGGGATTGATGAGCAGCAATAAGCCGAGCGCCGCAAACAGCGAATTTAAGCTGTTCGCCTCCCTGCGCGCGATAAATGCTCCGGCGGCAATCAGATACATTACAGCCGCGCGAATAACTGATGGTGTCCCGCCCGCGATCGGCACAAAAAACAGAATCAACGGAATGGATACCCAGGTACCGATGCGTCTTCCCAGCAGCAAATAGCAGAAAGCCACCAAAAATGCGATATGCATACCGGAAACCGCTACCATGTGGCTAAGTCCGGATATCCGGAAAGCAAGTGTGTCCTCCTCCGGCAGGGAGGCGGTATCGCCGATCAGCAAACCGCTGAGCAGTCCCGCCTCACGCGCAGGCAAGGCATTTGTTACAGCCTGCTTGCAGAATCGCGCGATACGCTGCGGCAGCCAGCGCAGGCTGTCGCTGTCGGCTTTGATAACAGAAAAGGAAACCGGCTGTTCATCCTCGCCCTCCGTATAGGAAGCCGCAATATAGCAGCGATTGGCAGCCTGATAGGCCGCACGGTCAAATCCTTCCGTCATATTGGGCAGATAAAAACCCACATTTACCTTGATGCGGTCGCCCGCGCGCAGAGGTTTGTCTGTCAGCGGCAGATAGCAAAAGGTGCGAAATGATCTGGGAAGTACGTCATTATCGTCCACGGACAGTTCGGCGCGCTGGCTGTCATCATATACATCGGCATCCTGTAAGACCGTTGCCGTGATCTCCGCATGATATCCGGCCAGTTCTCGCACCGGCTCCACAACGATCATTTGAAACAGAGCAAAACCGGAAAAGGCCAATGCGACCGCTGCAAGCATCCCCATCAGTGAGAATAAACGGTCGTGATAAACCAGTGCGCCCGCTCCGATCAGGAAAAAGGCCGACAG
>DXDO01000192.1 GCA_019115425.1 Candidatus Agathobaculum merdigallinarum
GACCCTGCAAATGACACAAAAAATCAATCAGCTACAGGAGAAAGCAGATATTGAATCCCAGCGTTCCGGCAGTCCGGCTGTCGAGGGCGGGGGGATCGCGATCAATGACCAGACAATTACAGAATTGGTGATAAGGGATGGCTCGGAGATACTGACGGGTGGTTCGATGCCGATTTATTATTATGCCCAAAGCGATGATAAATGGGCGGATAAGCCTTTCGGTTCGGACAGCGTCGGCGCATATGGCTGCGGCCCTACGGCGATGTCCATGGCGGTGCGGAGCCTGACGGGTGTAGAGACCGACCCTGCGCAGATGTCGAAATGGTGCAGTGACCATGGGTATCATGCGGCGGGGAGCGGAGCCTATCATACCATTGTAAGAGGCGTTTCCGAAGCTTATCATATCAAATGCGAGGCCCCGAAAGAAATCAGTGCGAACGAGCTGCGCACGTTGCTTTCCGGTGGAAGAATTGCGGTTGCTCTTATGGGAGCAGGGCATTTCACCAGCAACGGGCATTTTATTCTTTTGAGGGGCGTAACGCTGAATGGGAATATCTTGGTTGCGGATCCGAACAGCAGAGCGAGGAGCCTGCAGGAATGGGATGCCCAGCTTATCATAGATGAACTAAGCACGAGTCGCGTTGACGGCGCGCCGTTATGGCTGCTTTCTGCGGAATAAAAATGCCGGCTAAAGAAGGGATAATGTGCCGCAAATTGAGTTGCAGAATGTAACAAAATATTATATAAATGAGAAAAAACGGTTTGCTGCAGTAAATGATGTTTCACTTTCCATCCGGCAGGGCGAGTTTGTTTTTCTGATTGGAAGCAGCGGGGCGGGCAAAACGACCTTGCTCCGGCTGATTGCCAATCAGATTGTGCCGGATGAAGGGAAAATATGGATGGATGATTTGGAGATCAGCCGGATCAAAGCCTGGCGGCGGCCGTTTTACCGACGAACTATCGGGCAGGTATGGCAGGACAGCGGGTTGATCCGAAAGAAAACTATCGCGGAAAACCTTGAAATTGTGCAGCGTGCGATGGGGGTAAAGGCGAAAGTCATTCCGGAAAATACGCAGAAGGCGCTGGCGTTGGTCGGAATGCGGGCGAATGAAAGGCGATATCCGGCGGAATTATCGGGGGGGCAGATTAAACTTGTTGAATTGGCACGGGCCGTAATATGTAATCCACCGGTGCTGCTGGTGGATGAAATTACAGCGAATTTGGATCATGATACCGGCTGGGATATCATGACGATTTTAAGTGAGATTAATCGCTGCGGTACGACTGTGATTATGGCAACGCATGCGCGTGATTTTGTAAATATCATGCGGCGAAGGGTAATAACTCTGGTGGCAGGACGGATCGCTGCGGATGCGGAAAAAGGAAAATACGGCGAGTAGGATAATTCCTGCTCGATGATATAAATAATTTGTGATCAAGATGTGATGGAGGCAGAGTGATATGCGACTACGGGATATTCGAATTACCAAAAAATTAATCATTGGATTTGCACTTCCGGTGATATTGGCGTTGGCGCTTTTAGTGGTGTCAGGCGTCGATATGGTCAGCTTGAGGCGCTCGTATGATTCGCTTATCCAATCGGAGATTGCGGTTCGGCAGGAAGTTTTGAATTGCCGTATTTATGTCAATACCGCGGCGCGATATGCGCGCGATATGACCATTGACCGCGACAAAACCAATTATGATCAAAATATGGAAGAAGTTAATAATGCGTTGGCGCTGTTGGATGAATCCAAGACGTTTGTTGTCGAGAATTATCCGCTGAGCGACGGCAGAGAACAGATTTTCTCTGATGCAGTGGATAATTGGGCGGCGGTTGTGCCTAAAATTTCTGCGGCAATCGCTGAGGACGACTTCGATTCCGCTGAACATCTGCTGGTAACACAATGTACGCCTGCACTCAATGCGGAAGTAGAGGCGGGAAAGCTGCTTACCAGTGCAATCAATACAGCGGTTGAAGATACAACGAATGCACTGGACCGCAAGGTCAGCCTTGCATTCTATAAAATGATCGTTTTGATGATCATCTTTATCCTTGTGGTTGTATTCTTTGTTGTAAATCTGGTTCGTTCGATTGTGCGTCCGCTCAAGCAGATCAATGTCGCGCTGCAAGAGATTGGCGAAGGCAAGATGGATTACGAAATTACATATGAATCCAAAGATGAAATCGGCGATATGGCGAATTCTCTGCGGACGACTCAGGATGATCTGCATGCGGTTTGCAGTGAGATTACACGTGTTACCGGTGCGATGTCGGACAATGATTTCAGCATTACAATTGACAGTGTCCTGCCCGGTGCTTTCGGTGAGATATCAAAGGATCTTGCGCAGATGGTTAAACGCATGCGGGATATTATCTCTACCAGCAGGGAGTCGGTTGATCAGATCGCAGCGGGTGCAGAGCAGGTGTCTCAAGGCGCACAGTCTCTGGCGCAGGGTGCAACTGAGCAGGCCAGCGCAGTAGAGGAGCTTTCTGCAACCATCAGCGATATCTCCATGGCTGCCCGCAAGAACGCAGATGCAGCAATCGCGGCAAAAGAAGATGCCGATCAGGTGGGCGAGCAGAATGCTGCGAGCCAGAAGCAGATGGCAGAGATGATCAATGCCATGAATGATATTACGGACAAGTCCAAAGAGATTGGAAAGATCATCAAAACCATTGAAGATATTGCATTCCAGACGAATATTCTTGCATTGAACGCGGCGGTTGAGGCCGCCCGTGCCGGAGCTGCTGGCAAGGGCTTTGCAGTGGTGGCTGATGAGGTGCGCAATCTGGCCTCCAGATCGGCTGAAGCGGCCAAGGATACAACGTCTTTGATCGAGGATTCGATTCAATCTGTTGCAAACGGTTCGGAAATCGCGCAGGCAGCGGCTGAGTCCATCACCGCCAGCAACGAGCTGACACTGAAAGCTGTGGAAAAGATTTCGCAGATTGCGGCTGCGGCACAGCAGGAATCTGAGTCGATCATTCAGATCACGCAGGGAATCGATCAGATTGCTTCGGTTGTACAAACCAATTCTGCGACGAGTGAGGAATCGGCTGCGGCAAGCCAGGAGCTCTTCTCGCAGGCGAATGTACTGCGGCGCATGTTTGATGCGATGCGTATTGGAGAGTCTGAGGCATCGCGTGTGTCTTCGCTCGCTGCGGACTCTGTGGAAGCAACAGAACCCGTGCCTGCGGCACCTGTTGTTGTACCTGCTGCACCGGTAGAGCCGGCGAAGCCGGTTGTACATCACACCGAGAAAAAATCTTATAGCGGCGGCTTTCACGCTGGAGGTACTTCTCCCGTTTCGGGGGAGAGCTTTCGTAAACACAACACAAGCTCCACAACCTTCCAAGACGACAAGGGCAAGTACTAAGCAGCGTTATGAGCTGACCCCCGACTTGGTGACCGGCAACGAGCTGATCGACTCCGAGCACCGTACGCTGTTTGATGCCATCAACAATCTGATGGATGCGTGTGAAAGCGGCGCTGGAAGAGAAAACCTTGAGAAGACCGTTGACTTTATGGTGGACTATGTAGCAAAGCATTTTTCCGACGAACAGGATCTGCAAAAGCAGAACCAATATCCGAATTATAAAATGCATTTCGCGTTCCATACGAACTACAAAAGGGATATCGGGAAATTAGCCAGCGAAATCAGGGAAAACGGGCCAACGATCCAGAAGCTGAGCGATCTGAACCGGCAGGTTGGTATTTTAATCAGCCATATCCGTACAGAGGATAAACGGCTTGCCGAATTCCTGAGAGACCAAAACGATGAAGGTGAATTTGGTCCGGGGATCTAGGATATTCCGATTAGGAATGGGAAAGAATACCGTAAAATAGGAAAAAGTGAGGCATCTGAAAGGATGTCTCACTTTTTTCGCTGATAAATGGGGAAATCTCCTGTGCGGATACAGCAGAGAATAACTTGTCAAAAATGGACGATTATGTTAGTATGATATATAGGTAGAGACTTTTTCGGTTGATTGGAGCGTCATCGACGCATCTTTCCGATCTATTCGATGGAAAACGCTTGCGCAGGGGGAGGGAAATGTACTGAACGAAAAACGGGATGGGACCATGGGCGGCCGTGTTCCGCTGAAGCATCCGAGGCCGCCTCGGTGGATCGTGCTGGTAGGTATTTTTATCGTTATGCTGATGGGGATTTCCGCTGCGGCGGTAGCAATCAGCCAGCCAGCCGTGGTTTATATTTTGACCGACGGCGACAGATACGAGCGTGTCACCCTGTATCCAGGATCGGATGAGGAGGCTTGCGAAAAGGCAGGATTTCAAAATGTGACGGTGCTGAGCAGGGAACAGGTAGAAAATACTGTTTACCTCTCTCTGGAAAGCATGTTCGATATTTCCATACGGACGGCCGAAGGAAGCTTCACCGTCCGCAGCAAGAGCTGCACGGTGGAGGAAGCGCTGGAGGCCAATGGGGTCTCGATCGGCCCAGACGATATTGTGACACCCGGGCGGGAAGAATGGATATCCGAAAACTGTGATATAAGCGTTGTCCGCGTCACATACCGCACGGAAACCGAAACGCAGGATATCCCCTTTACGGTGGAGACAAAGAATGATATCACCCTGCTCAAGGGGCAGCAAAGAATTACGCAATATGGCTCCGCGGGGGAAAAAGAGGTGAGCTATCGCGTAACGATGCACGATGGGCAGGAAGCATCGAGGGAGCTTCTTTCCGAGAAGCAGACCAAGGCGCCTGTCAACTGCATTGTGGCGCAAGGCGTGCGGGAGCCGCAGAATGAGCAGGAGCGGCAGGCCGCTGCCGAAGAGGCTGTGCAGGCATCTCAGGCAGAGCTGCCCAGCACGGTGCCCGATGACGGCGAGGCATTATCCACCGCAGGGCGGTCTCAGGTGTGGTCGGTGCCGGCGGGCATCGAGGACGATAAGGAAAACAAGGTGATTACCGCGGCAGATGGTTCGTCCTACGAATACACCGCAGTGATTGATGTAAAAGCGACCGCTTATCATAGAGTGGAAGAAGGCGGCACCATTACGGCATCCGGAACGACGACCCAATACGGCACGATTGCGGTCGACCCGAGCGTGATTCCGCTGGGAAGCCGGGTATATGTGGTTTCAAACGGCGGCGATAAGTCGTGGTCCTACGGTCCGGGGCTGGCGGAAGACACCGGCGGCTTGATTAAGGGCGCGCGGATCGACCTGTTCTTCATGACCGGGGATGAAGCGACGCAGTTTGGCGTCCGCCCGGCTAAAGTATATATTTTGAAGGATTGACCGCTTATATGGCGGCGGCGCAATGCCGATAATATAAATAAGGCAACGCCATTGAGCAGAAAGGACGAAAAGCTATGATGGAAAGTATTGCCGCCATGTCGGTGAATATGCACGCGGCGCAGCTGCAGCAGAGCGTATCGATTTCTGTTGCAAAAAAAGCGATGGACTCGGCCGAGCTGGTGATGCAGGAGATGCTGGAAATGCTGCCGCAGGATCCTGGACTGGGCTCGGTTATCGATACCTATGCCTGATTTGCGGTACACATCTGCTGCGTAAGTAAAACCGAATATGGAAAAAGGATGGGTACGATCGTACCCATCCTTTTTGTCTGCGAAAAATGCGGTTTATTCGGCCGGCGTATCCGTGCCGGTTTGTGCCTCGGCCGGAGCGCCGATTCCGTCATCGAATGTGATCGCTTCCACCTCGCTGGAGGTTTCACCGACTTGACGGTAGAGCGCCAACCCATCGGACGAAATAAAGTAAGTGCCCATAAGGGAATTCGTGTTCTGCGCATTCTTTCCATATACATATACGGTCAGACACGCCTTGTCATCCACCATAACAAAGCCGGGGCCTGGTTTCAGGCTGTATTCGTCCATGGATTCACCGGGCAAGCCGATTTCCTCCGGCGTGACCGTACTGAACAACGCCTGTGCGGAGGAGAAGGAAAGAAGCGTGCCGGCGCCCAGAAGAGAGGAGGCGAAATCCTGTCCCTCTACATTGTCCAGCGTGATCAGGCAGCTGGTGGGCGTCCAGTCGATCCGGACGCGGAAACGCATGTCCTCACTGTGCGCATAGCTGCTGTATGGCGCGATAGCGGGCGCCTGCTCTTCGCCGTCGGTTTGCTCGGCGTCGGCGGGGGCTGCGGCGGCCGTTTCCGCCGCGACGGGTGCGTCACCCTCGGTCAAAACAGCCTGACGCTGGAGAACCACAGAACCAGCTTCGGAATCGGCAGAGAATTCCCCGTCGCTTTCGAGCCGCAGCTCGTTTTCCTCATTTGTCAGCAGAGCCACATAGTCCTCTATAATAGCCGGAAGCTGCCCTTCGGCAAACTGTTGGTAATCATAAGAGACGTAGCCGGCAGGAACACTCTCGCCGGAATCGGCTGTTTGTCCTTCGGAATCGTCGGATGCAGCCTCGTCGCCGGAATCAGCCTCGCCATTCTCGCCGGTAGGCGGCGTGAGGACAGAGATCAGCCGGCCGCCGGCCTCCGCAGGGAGAACCTGCTCGAGCGAAGGGATGGTATCCCCACCATAGGTATAAGAGGAGAGCGTTTCGTTTTCCTGCTCACCGCCGCCGCAGGCACAGAGCAGGCAGAGCGAAAGCGCGGCAAAAAAAACGCATTTGTACTTCATATTCACACGGTTTGAACTCCTTCCCATGAAGTGCTTTTATTCTATGTTACCTGTTTTTATTACAAAATGCAAGTCTCAACACCGAATAGTTGGAAAAATGTTTGAAAAAATTGTAGCAGTGGTAAAAAGTAAC
>DXDO01000193.1 GCA_019115425.1 Candidatus Agathobaculum merdigallinarum
GTGAAAATATCGGTCGCGGCCATCTCCTTGGCGACCACGTCGGCCTCGGCGGGCGGCAGCTGCGCGCCGTCCTCCCAGTAGACCTTATAGCCGTTGTACTCCTTGGGGTTGTGGGACGCGGTGATATTGATACCCGCGATGCAGCCGTAATGGCGGATCGCAAAGGAAAGCTCGGGCGTGGGGCGCAGTTCATCGAACAGCAGCGCCTTGATGCCGCTCGCCGCGAGAATGCAGGCGGACTGCTTGGCAAATTCGGGCGAGAAATGGCGGCTGTCATACGCGATCGCAACGCCGCGGTCCATGGCCGCCTTGCCGTTCGAGATGATCAGGTTTGCAAGGCCCTGCGCCGCCTGACCGACCGTAAAGCGGTTCATGCGGTTCAGGCCGATGCCGAGCACGCCGCGCAGGCCGGCTGTACCGAACGACAGGGGCGCAAAAAAGCGGCTTTCGATCTCTTCCTGATTGCCTTCTACCGACTGAAGCTCTGCGCGCTCCTCATCCGAAAGCGCGGGATTCTCCAGCCAGCGTTTGTATTCCGACATATAATCCATTGGTATCACCTCATCCTGATTTTAGGGCCAAAGCCACTATCTAAATTATACAATATCTGTCTGTCAATGCAAGAGGTTTTGCGCGAATTCGTAAAAAACGATTGTTGTTCCGGTCATGATACACAAGAAATGGCAGCCGTTTCTGTCGATTTCGTACTGGAATCCGGCCATAATGCGGAATCACTGCCCGCACCCGTCTATTTCGTAGAAATTTTTCCGTGTTTTTTGTGCAAACCGCCCCTGCATACCACATCCATGCTTGTACTGCACGCCGAAATGCGGTATACTTTTCTATAGGAAATTGACAGATAAAAGGGGTCATGATATGAAGCTCCAAACCAGACTGGCGGTTCTGGTATGCAAGGCCTCCGGCGCGCTGCTGCGCAAGCTGGGGCGCGGCGGTACCAACCTGCCCGGCAGGCTTGCGCTGAAAATTGACAAAAACATCCTGGGTGAATTGTCTCGCGGGGTCAAGGTCACGGTCGTGACCGGCACCAACGGCAAAACCACCACCTCCCGCATGATCGAGCAGGCGTTCGCGGATGCGGGGCTGAAATACTTCTCCAACAAGTCAGGCGCCAACCTGCTGACCGGCATCATCGCGGTTTTCGCCCAGCACTGCACGCTGTCCGGCAAGTGCCCGTATACCCACGCGCTGATCGAGTGCGACGAGGCCGCGTTCCGCAAAACCAGCGAGTACCTGCCGGTCGTGTGTCTGGTGGTGAACAACATCTTCCGCGACCAGCTCGACCGCTACGGCGAGATCACCCACACCTTGAACGCCATCCGCGAGGGCATTACCCACATTCCGGACGCGACGCTCTGCTTAAACGCGGACTGCTCGCTCACCGCTTCGCTCGCGGAGAAAATCCCGAACAAGGTGCTGTGGTTTGGCGTCAACGTACCGATCTACGCGGATACTGCGCATGAGCTGTCGGACGCACCCTACTGCATCCACTGCAAGACCGAATACCAATATGATTATATGACCTACGGCCATTTGGGCGGCTTCCGCTGCCCCAAATGCGGCTACCATCGGCGCGAGCCCGAGGTCGCCGTGACCAAGGTGGTCAAGACCGGCGCGGATTCGTCCGATATCGTGCTGAATATGTTCGGGCGGGTGCATGAGGTACACGTCAACCTGCCGGGCGGCTACAATATCTACAACGCGGCAGCGGCGGCCGCTGCGTCCCATGTGGCCGGTATCGACGAGGAGACCGCGGTCGGCGCACTCGGCCAGTTCGAGTGCGGCTTCGGCCGCGCGGAGCAGTTCACGCTCGGCAAGGCGCAGGCGCGCATGATGCTGGTCAAAAATCCGGCGGGCTTCAATCAGGTCATCAACCTGATCTCGCACGACGAGGGCTGCTGCAAGCTCGCCTTCCTGCTCAACGACCGCTTTGCGGACGGCACGGACATCAGCTGGATCTGGGACGTGGACTTTGAAACACTTGCCGCGCAGCAGGTGCGCTTCCCGCGCATTTTTGTTTCGGGCGTGCGCGCGGACGATATGGCGCTGCGCCTGAAATACGCGGGCTTTGCGGCGGACAGGCTGGAGGTTATCCGGGATTACGACGCCCTGCTCACCGAGGTGGGCGCGGACGATACGCCCGCCTTCCTGATGCCGACCTACACCGCCATGTTCGACCTGCGCGGCGAGATCGGCAAGCATACGGATGTCAAGGCGTTTTACGAATAAGGAGGGATACCGGAAATGGAACTGAATATCTGCCATCTGTACCCGGATATCCTCAACCTGTACGGCGACCGGGGCAACATCATCACCATGAAGCGGCGGCTCGAGGACCGCGGCATCAAGGCCAATATCGAGGAGTGCTCGATCGGCCAGCCGCTGGATATCGAAAAGCACGACATCTTTTTCATCGGCGGCGGGCAGGATTTCGAGCAGGAAGTGCTGCTGCGCGACCTCGCGGGCGGCAAAGCGCGCGAGATCCGCGCCGCGGTCGAGGATGAAAAGGTGTTCCTCGCGATCTGCGGCGGCTACCAGATGCTCGGCCAGTACTACAAAACCTGGGACGGCAACCAGCTGGACTTTATCGGCGCCATCAATGTACACACCATCGGCGCCAAGGAGCGCATGATCGGCAACTACATGTTCCGAACCACACCGGAGAGCAGCGGCTCGGTCGTGGTCGGTTTTGAGAACCACTCCGGCAAGACCTGGCTGGGCGAGGACGTGGCCCCGCTGGGCATGGTGCTCAAGGGCTGCGGCAACAACGGCGAGGACCAGACCGAGGGCGCGCGGTACAAAAACGTATTCGCGACCTACTCGCACGGCTCGCTGCTGCCCAAAAACCCCGTGCTGTGCGACTTTATCCTGCAAACCGCGCTCCTGCGCAAGTATGACACTGCCGAGCCGCTCGCGTCGCTCGACGATACGCTGGAAAATAACGCCCATAACTATATGGAACAGCGCCTCGGCAAAAACTAAGAAAAAGCCAAACCCCCGGACAGTGTCCGGGGGTTCTCTCTATCCGCGCCATCGGCGCGCATCCAACAGAAAAGAGACCGCGTCTGCGGCCTCTTTTCATCAAACCGCCCGGCTTTGCCGGGTGGTTTGATACAGGAAAGCGATTTTGTGTGCCGCTCCGCGGCGCGCAAATATCGCGCTTTGGACGCATCCGCGCGCCGCGCGGTGCGTCCTCTCTCGTCCGAACCTGTACGGTTCGGACGAAGCAGTTAGATCGTGCGCACCGAGATCATGCCCTCGATCGCGCGGAGCGCATCCAGATTTTGCTCGGTGGGCTGCTCGGCGACATCCACGATGGTGTAGGCATAGTCGCCCTTGGAGCGGTTGCCCATGTTCTCGATATTGCACTTGACCGCCGCCGTGATCGACGCGATCATGTTCGGGATGTTCTTGTGGATCATGCAGATGCGGCAGCCGCCCTCATACGGCACCTTGAGGTTCGGGAAGTTGACCGAATTGCGGATGGTGCCGGTCTCAAGGTAATCGCAGATCTCCCTGACCGCCATCTTCGCGCAGTTATCCTCGCTCTCCGGCGTGGAAGCGCCGAGATGAGGCAGGGTAATGGCGTTCTCCTGCGCCAGGATCTCGTCGGATGCAAAGTCGGATACATAGGCCGCGACCTTGCCGCTCTCGAGCGCCTTCGCCATGGCCTGCGTATCGACCAGCTCGCCGCGCGCGAGATTGATCACGCGCACGCCGTCCTTCATCTTGTCGATCGCTTCCGCGCTGATGATGCCGCGGGTGTCCGGCAGCAGCGGGACATGCACGGTGATATAATCGCAGTTGGCGAAAATCTGGTCCAGCTCGGTCACATGCTTGACCGAACGGGATAAGCTGAGCGCCCCGTCAACCGACAGGAACGGGTCGTAGCCCCAGACCTCCATGTCCAGGCCGATAGCCGCATTTGCCACCTTAACGCCGATCGCGCCCAGACCGATCACACCCAGCTTCTTGCCCGCGATCTCCGGGCCGGCATAGGTCGCCTTGCCTTTTTCAGCGGCCGGACCGATATCCGACGTGCCGGCAAGTCCCTTTACCCAGTTCGCGCCCTGCACCACCTTGCGGGAGGCCAGCAGCAGCGCGCAAACGACCAGCTCCTTGACCGCGTTTGCGTTCGCACCCGGGGTGTTGAACACCACAATGCCCCCCTCGGCGCAGCGGTCAAGCGGAATGTTGTTGACGCCCGCGCCCGCGCGCGCAATGCACTTGAGGTTTTTCGGGAACTGCACGTCGTGCAGCTTGGCCGAGCGGACGAGGACCGCGTCGTAGTCCTCAAAATCCTCTGAGCAGGTGTACTTTGCCGGATCGAGATCGTTCAGACCGACCTTGGAAATCTTATTGTAAAGCTTTACGTTGTACATAGGATGCACTCCTCTTTATCTTGTTTATGCTCTCACAGAGCGAAGCGACATAAAATAACAAATTTCCAAGGACATGCGCCTTGGAAATTTGCCCACGACCCAGCGGCCTTGGGCCGCGACCGGGGGTATCAAAAATCAGTTTACCGGAACTGATTTTTGTATATAGGGGGTACTGGGTACCCCCTATAAGATTTACGCGTTTTCCGCCGCGAACTTCTTCATGAAGTCGATCAGATACTCCACGCCCTCGATCGGCATCGCGTTGTAGATGGACGCGCGCATACCGCCGACCGAACGGTGGCCCTTGAGGTTAGACATGCCCGCCGCCGCGGACTCCTTGGCGAACTTCGCGTCCAGCTCGTCATTGCCGGTGCGGAAGGTGACGTTCATGTGGCTGCGGGAAGCCTTTTCCGCAACCGCCTTGTAGAAGTCCTGGCTGTCGAGGTAGTCATACAGCAGGGCGGAACGCTTTTGCGCGCGCTCCTGCATGGCCCCTACGCCGCCCATCTGCTCGACCCACTCGAGCACGAGGCCGAGGACGTAGATGCCGTATGTGGGGGGCGTGTTGTACATGGATTCCTTGTCGGCCATGGTCTTCCAGTCCAGCATGACCGGATATTTTTCCAGCGGGTAGCTGCCCAGCAGATCCTCACGCACGATCACGACCGTAACACCCGCGGGGCCCATGTTCTTCTGCGCGCCCGCGTAGATCACGCCGTATTTGGAAACGTCCACCGGCTTCGACAGGATGTTGGACGACATATCCGCCACCAGCGGCACGCCGACCGGCGTCTCGGGGTCGTACTGGTACTCGGTGCCGTAGATGGTGTTGTTGGCGCAGATGTAGAAGTAATCCGCGTCCGGACGGATATCCAGCTCAGCCTGCGTCGGCACGCGGTCGAAATTGCCCTCCTTGGAGGAGAAGGCAACGTGGATGTCGCCGAACTTGACGGCTTCCTTGTAGGCATTATTGGCGAAGTTGCCGGTGATTGCATAGTCCGCCTTGCCGGTCTTCATCAGGTTCATCGGGATGGCCGCGAACTGCGTCGTTGCGCCGCCCTGCAGGAACAGGACCTTGTAATTCTCCGGAATGGAGAGCACGCGGCGCATGGCCGCCTCGGTCTCCTTGATGATGCCGTCGTATACCTTGGAGCGGTGACTCATCTCCATGACGGACATACCTGAGCCCTTGTAGTTCAGCATTTCGGACGCACATCGCTCGAGTACGGGAACCGGAAGCATGGACGGGCCGGCGGAGAAGTTGTAAATACGATTGTCTGCCATAGTGATAGTTACCTGCCTTTCAATAATCAGCGTGCTGTTCCTTATAGGAATGCAATATCCATTATAATATACGGCAGGATAATTTACTACAGGAATATAAACCAAAATTCCATCTGGAAAAGACGAATGTATGCACATTATGGACAGAGATTTGCTGCGGTTTCGCCGCGTCTCCGCAGGAAATGCGCCGCGCGGCCGACATCTGCAAAGTTTGCAACTTCGCGGCCCCGTGTGGTATACTAGGACATCATACCGATATCCATCCGAAGGGAGGCCGCGCCCATGCCCCGACGCAAGCAACCATCTCAGCGCGCCCAGCCGAATTTCCGGCAGATCAACCGGCTGCTGCCGTTTACAAACGCGCCGCTGTTCCACGCGCTGCAGCTGCTCGCCACGGGCGACTCCGCGCGCTTTCACATGCCGGGCCACAAGGGCGAGCCGCTGTTCAATACCTACGCTGAGATTTTTGCCATCGACTTCACCGAAACCTACGGCACGGGCAACCTGTATCTGGGCGACGGCCCCATCCGCGATGCGGAGGTCGCGGCGGCGCTCTATTTCGGCGCGTCCGACTGCTTTTTTCTCACCGGCGGATCGACGCAGGGCATTTTGGCCATGCTCGCCGCCGCCGTGGGCAAGGGCGGAAGCGTACTGCTCGACAGGGAATGCCACAAATCGGTCTGCCATGCGTGCGCGCTGCTGGATATCACGCCGTATTTTGTCTCAGCGCCGCTGATCGAGCCGTTCGCGGTATCCGGCGAGCTGCCCAAAGAGACGGTCGAGCGCGCGCTCATCGACCATCCGGACGTTCAGGCGGTGCTGGTCACCTCGCCGACCTATTACGGCGTGCGCCGCGCGCTCCCCGAACTGGCCGATCTGTGCCGCGCCTTCGGCAAGCGCCTGCTGGTGGACGCCGCGCACGGCGCGCATTTTCCGGCGGTCGGCCTGCCCGCGCCCATCGCGGAGGGGGCGGATATGGCCGTGCTTTCCATGCACAAAACGCTCCCCTGCCTGGGGCAGGGCGCGGTCGTTTTGTGCGGCGCAGATGCAGACAGGCGCGCGCTGCGCGAATACACCGCGCTGTTCGGCACCTCCAGCCCGTCTTATCCGATCATGGCTTCCATCGACCTCGCCCGCGCCTATACCGAAGGCCCCGGGCGCGACACCTACCGCCGCGCCGCCGAAGCCTGCGGCGAGCTGCGCGAATACGTCGGACGGCGCACGGGCTTTACGCCGCTGACCGAGGAAGCCTTTCCCGCGCTCGATCCCTGCCGCCTGACCGTCTGCACTGCGGGTACGGATATCACCGGCCATCAGCTTGCCGACATGCTGTGGAGCGAATACGGCGTAGCCTGCGAGATGGCGGACGACCGCAACGCGGTATTCATCCTGACCGGCGCGGATACTGCCGTTTCCCTGCATCGGCTACGCCGCGGCCTGCGCCGCATCTCAAACCGGCGGCACGAGACGCTGGCGCCGCCGCCTGCCGCGCCTTTCCCGCCCGCCGAGCGCGTGATGACGGTGCGCGAAGCATGGTTCTCGCACACCGGCCGCGTCGAGCCGGCTGCGGCGGAAGGGCTGATCTGCGCACGGCCCGTCACGCCCTATCCGCCCGGCGTCCCCCTGCTCTGGCCGGGCGAGAAAATTACCCGCGCGCACATTGAACTTATCCGCGAAAGATGGTACAATGAAATCGGTGAAATCACCGTGGTGATTTCGTAAACCACCCAAAGGGGGAACTTTGTTATGAAAATGGTGCTTGCTATCATCAATTACGATGACGCGCAGGACGTGATCAATAACCTGATGAAGGCCGGCTTCCAAATCACCAAGCTGGCGACAACCGGCGGCTTTCTCAAAGCGGGCAACGTCACCATCCTGGTCGGTCTGGACGAATCCAAGCTGGACGAGTGCTTCGACATCATCCGCGAGCATTCCTCCACGCGCAAGCAGATCATCCCCACCACCGCCGAGCTGGGCATGGGCTTTTTCCCGTCCACGCCCGTACAGGTTGACGTGGGCGGCGCGACGGTGTTCGTGCTCAACGTCGAGCGCTTTGAAAAGCTTTGATCTCGTTTGACACTCTGCCGGGCAACGCGGCGCTCAAGGCGAGCCTGCAAAACGCGCTGTCCGGCCGCTTTCCGCAGACCGTCCTGCTCTCGGGGGACGACAGCGCGGGGCTGGAAGCCCTGTCTATCGTGCTCGCAGCGGGCATTCTCTGCGAAAGCCCGGGAAAACGCCCCTGCGGGACATGCCTTGCCTGCCGCAAGGCCGAGCAGGGCGTGCACCCCGACCTGACCGTGATCGACGAGGGCGAAAATGAGCTCAAAGTCGATCTGGCGCGCCGCATCAAAGCGGAAAACGCGATCGTCCCGAACGACGGCGCGCGTCGTGTCACCGTCATCCGCCACGCGCAGAACTTAAACCCCATGGCGCAGAACGCGCTGCTCAAGGAACTGGAAGAGCCGCCGTCCCACGCGTTTTTCATCCTCACCGCCGAGCAGCCAGACGCGCTGCTGCAAACCGTGCGCTCGCGCTGCGCCAAATTCACGCTCGAGCCGCCGCGCCAGACCGTATCCAACGAGGACGCCGCCGCACTGCTCGCGCCCTATCTTGCGGCGCTTGCCGAGCGGCGGGAGGACCGCATGATGCTCGCCGCGCTCGCGCTGGAAAAGCCGCAGCGCCGCACGCTGCTGGGCATTCTCGGGGTCCTGCAGGCCGCGCTGCGCGATGCGGTGTTCGCCGCCAAGGCGCTGCCGCAGGCGCCTCTGCAGCCCGCGCTGCGCCGGCAGACCGCCGTGCTCGCGCGCGCGGTATCCGCCGACCGCCTGCTGACGGCTTACGATTTCGTAGAGGAGCTGATCGACCGCGTGTCCCGCAATGCGGCGGCCGCGGCCGTCACCTGCGCGCTGACGAGCGATGTATACCGCATCTGTTTTTTATGATATAGGAGGATCAGTATTTGACGACCATTATCGGAGTCCGCTTCAAATTGGGCGGAAAAATGTATTACTTCGACCCGCAGGATATTTCCGTTTCCGCGGGCACGGGCGTGATCGTGGAGACCGCGCGCGGGCTGGAATACGGCACCTGCGTACAGGGCAATACCACGGTGCCCGACCAGACGGTCGTGCAGCCGCTCAAGCGCATGGTGCGCGTTGCGACCGACGCCGACCGGAAAACGCTTGAGCGCAACAAAAAGCGCGCGGACGAGGCGTTTATCGTATGCAAGCGCAAGATCGAGGAACGCGGTCTGGATATGAATCTTGTAACCGCGGAATGCACCTTCGACATGAATAAAATGCTGTTTTATTTCACCGCGGACGGCCGCGTGGATTTCCGCGAGCTGGTCAGGGATCTGGCCGGCATCTTCCGCACGCGCATCGAGCTGCGTCAGATCGGCGTGCGCGACGAGGCGAAAATGATCGGCGGCCTGGGCACCTGCGGCCGCGAGTTGTGCTGCAGCTCTTATCTGGATGATTTCCATCCGGTGTCGATCAATATGGCGAAGGACCAGAACCTCTCGCTCAACCCCGCAAAAATCTCCGGCACCTGCGGCCGTTTGATGTGCTGCCTGAAATATGAACACGAGGCGTATGCCGAGCTGCAAAAGGTCACGCCCCGGCAGGGCAGCGTAGTCGATACGCCCGAAGGGCGCGGCAAGGTGATCTCCACCCAGATGCTGCGCGGCACCTGCAAGGTGCAGCTGGACGACAGCCCGGAGCACACGCTCACCGAATTCCAGTGCGCGGACTGCTGCACGGTCAAGGGCGTATGCCGCAACCGGCAGAATCAGGCTGCCATGGCCGAGGAGCGCCGCAGGCGCGAGGAGCAGGCCGCCGCCGAGCGTGCGGCAGAGGCACAGGCGGACAAGCCTGCGGAGGATGCCGCCGTACCGGCGCAGGCGTCGGACAGCGAACATCCGGCGGAGGGCACGGCAGCACCGCGCCGTCGCCGCCGCAGGGGCGGACGCCGGCGTCGCAAGCCGTCCGGCGAGGGCGGAAACGCCGCGCCCGAACAGCACAGCGAACAGCCGCTTGCGTGATGCTGTAGATTCCATCCAACCCTCCGCGTCTTGCCGCCCCCTGCGTCAAGGCGCTCATCAAATAGAATTTTGCGGCTTTCCGCAAAATTCGATCGAAGCGTGGTTCCGATCGAGAAGCTGTTCGAAAACCATAGTTTTTCGACGGCCTCCAGCCTCCCTTTTGAAAAGGGAGGCTTTTTCTGTGTCCTTCCGGCAAACATCTCTGCGAAAGTCACTCCAATCTGCAATAATATGGAAAAAATCGAACTTTTTCCAATGATTTTCTTCAATATTTTATTAACTTCTTCCTTTTATGCGGAAATATGATAGAATGAGTGCCATTACAGAGATTAAAGGAGGTTCCGTGATGGACAAACCACGCGTTTACGAGGAGGACGGTTACATCCATTTTATGCTGCGTCCCGAGGACCTGATGCGGCTGCGCTACTCGGAGGAGGCCAAGACATCCTTTTCCGGGTTCATGGACAAATGGCTGGAGCAGATGAAAACACAGGTGCGGGAAAACACCATGGACGGCTACCGCTATGCGTTTGAAAAGCATATCCGCCCGTTTTTTGACGCCCGCGGCACAACGCTCGCGACCGCCCGTCCAATGGATTTTCAGGAGTTTGTCAATCTGAAATACGCACAGGGTCTGTCGCCGACCTCGATTGTCAAATTCCACTCCATTATACACAAATGCCTGAAATACGCGGTCGCGCTGCAGATCATCCCGCTCAACCCGTCGGACAACGTCATGCTGCCCAAGCGGTACAAATACCGCGGGCAGGTGTTCGACCGCACGCAGATCAATATTTTCCTTGCCGCGGCGCTGCACTCGCCGGCCGAAGCCGCCTTCGTGCTCGCCGCAACCTACGGCCTGCGCCGCAGCGAATGCGCGGGCCTGCGCTGGCGCGCCATCGATCTGCGCGCGCGCTGCATGGTCATCAACCACACAGCGGTGCAGTCGGGCGGGCGCGTGATCTACGCGGACAGCGTGAAAACCAAATCCAGCTACCGCACGCTGCCGCTTTCCGACTCGCTTCGGCGGTATTTGATCGACCTTCAGCGCCGCCAGAAGGAAAACCGCCGGAAATACGGCAAACGCTACTGCAAAACCGACTATATCTGCTGCCACGAGGACGGCTCGCCGCTCCGTCCGGACTATATCTCGCGCGAGTTTGAGCGGGTCTGCCGCAAAGCTGCGCTGCCGCGCATCCGCTTTCACGACCTGCGCCACTCGGTCGCGACCCTGCTGCTGCAGCAGGGCTTTTCCCTCAAGCAGATTCAGGAATGGCTCGGGCATGCGGATATCGCCACGACTGCGAACGTCTATGCGCATGTGCCTTATGTGGAAAAAATTTCGATCGCCCAGGGCGTAACGCCTGCGATCGTGCTCGACTGAGCCGATCCCCCCGCGCCGCGCCTGATGCCGCTGCATGATACGGACGGTGGTATGCCCGATGCCGCAAACTGCAATCAAACTGTAACATACTATACGCTTGTGTCACCATTGTTACACTTTCCCGCACACTATTGTGAGACATGGCAGGAAACGCTATAATTTAGTCATGATATTATCCAAGGATGGAAAGACTATGCTGAAAAAAACAATCTGCGCCATCGTGGTGGCGCTTTCCGCCATTGTCTGCGCGGCGGCGGCAGCGCCGATTTTCCCTGTGGAGCGCACGGATATCGACGGCGTGACGCGCGCGGGATATCTGGACGAGACCGGCATGACCGTTCTGCCTTTTGTGTATGCGCAGGCGGGTGAATTTGCCGACTGCGGTCTTGCCGCGGTCGAAAACGACAAGCGGCAGACCGGTGTGATCGACCGCGAGGGCAATCTGGTCATCCCCTACACCGAATCTCCTGTTTCGGTAGACTTTTCCGAAGATATGGTCGCCTACCGCTATACCGATCACAGCGTTTACTACACGTTGACCGGTGAGCTGATCGGCTCCTATGCCGGCGCGGTCGGATTTTTTGAGGACGGCATCCTGCTGTGCCAGAGTCCGGCCTCCGGCCTGTATTCCTATGTGCGGCAGGATTCCACCCCCGCCTTCGCGGGCACATTCCGCGAGGCTGGGCCGTTCTCGGGCGGCCGCGCGCTTGTCCAAGGGACGGACGGCGTCTACCTCGCCATTGACACCGCAGGGCAGACGCTGTATACGCTCGAAAGCGGCGTTACCCCCTCCTATATGACCATCTTCGGGGAGGATACCATTGTGCTCTCCGACGGAACCAATCAGGCGCTGTATTCGCTGTCGCAAAGCGCATTGCTGACGGATTTCGTTTATAACCAAATCTCCGCGTTCCATGACGGCATCGCCATGGTGCGGCGGGCCAACCGCTGGGGGATGATGGATACCAAGGGCAAGCTGCTCACCGAACCGACCTACTACTATCTCTCCTATATGGGCGAGGGACTGTATGCGGCGCGCAGCGAGGATGGTTCGGCCTCTGCAGTGGACGCCAACGGCAACGTGGCCTACCGCACGCTCAGCTATGTCGGTGGGTTCAACGAACTGCGCTACGGCCTGTCCTGGCATGGAACGGCGGACGGCAAGCTGATTTTCTTCCGGAAAAACGGCGGCTATTTCGCCAATCTGGAAAACGCGGAAAACCCCACGCTGCTGACGGAAAACGTTGTGCGCGTCACGCAGGACGGCACGCTCAAATATATCAACCTGTCCACAGGGCAGACCCTGTTCGAGCAGCCGGATTCATTCGACCTGGGCCACGGTATCACCGCCGAAACCGTGCATTATGAGAAATTTATCGGCTATCAGGAAGATGGCTCGACCCACGGCTGGAACGTGGATTTCCCTGAGATCAGCGGCCTGCCGGACGCGGATGTGGAAAAAAACATCAACGACGCGATCCGCAAATTCTTCCTGGAGGGCCCTGCCGTAACCGCCGAATACGAGGCGCTTGATGGCGGCTACGGCGCATCCATTGAGGGCTCTGTGCTGGTGGTGTGGGCCAACTGCATCAGCGGGCAGGGCGCAGGTTCCTCCGTCTGGAACGACAGCCTCGCCTTTGACCTGCGCACCGGCGAGCAGTACCGCATCAGCGATCTGCTGGTCAGCGGCTATATGGAACCCGTGAAAAACCTGCTGCCCGAGGAGCATGCGGTGTATCTGTACAGCTATCCCCGCGTGAGCACCGAGGGCGTGACCTGGTATTATAACGAATACGAAAGCGACCTGCACCGCGCCTACACGGAAAGCTATCCGCTCACCTTCGAGCAGCTGAGCAGCGTTCTGGATGAGGAGAGCGCGTGCTATACCGCCCTGCAAACTCAATATGAGCCGCCTGTCGTTCCGGTTTCCCAATTCCGCGACGTCTATACGGGCCACTGGGCATATTCCTTCATCCAAACGGTTGCCGCGCAGGGCTTGATGCAGGGCTCGGGCGACATGTTCCGTCCGGACGATCCGATCACCGCAGCCGAAGTATGCGCAACGATCGTCCGCGTCCAAGGCCTGACCGAAGCCGCCGAACCGATGGAGGGGCTGCGCCCCAATGCCTGGTATACCGATGAGGTCAGCGCGGCGGCGCAGGCCGGACTGCTGGATGGACTGACCGAAGGCTTCCAGCCCGAAGCCGCCATTACGCGGGCCGACACCATGCAGATCTTCGCCAACCTGCTGATCCAGCAGGGCAGCGAGCTGCTGGAAGAAAGCGAAACTGCGCAGATCCTGTCTGCGTTTTCCGATGCGGCGGATATCCCCGCCGACCGGCAGGCCGCCGCTGCGCTCTGCGTGCAGGAGGAATTGATCGGCGGCTATGCCGACGGCTTGCTGCGGCCGCAGAATACCATTACACGCAGCGAATACGCAAAGCTGCTCACTTCGCTCCTTTAATCCGCTCCAACAAGTACCAAGCGCCCTCCGCCACGGCGGAGGGCGCTGTTTGTTTTGCTGCGCTTGATTTCGTTGTGTTTCGTGGGCTTTTCCTCCGGCTATGCCCAGCGGATGCACCTCGGGGTGGGATCACCGGACGGCAACAGAGCAGTCATCCGAGTACCCGGAGAGATCTCGTTCCTCGGCTCCGGATCTTGAGTACGGTATCCCTTCGGTAACTATACCACAATATTGTGCGTACTTCACAACGCTAAAGAGCCGTGTTACCATATCAACATGAAAAGAACGTTCTTCCCATCCATAAAACAAGCATTTAGCGGAGGTAATGAAGCATGAGCAAAGTTGTAGAATTTCTGAATGAAAATCCTGTCCAGTATCTGGCCACCGTAGGCCGCGATGGCAAAGCAAAGGTCCGTCCCTTCATGTTCCTGTTTGAACAGGAGGGGAAACTGTGGTTCTGCACCAACAACACCAAGGACGTCTATAAGGATATGCAGGCCAATCCTGAAATCGAGGTCACTGTGGCCAGCCCCGCCTATGCCTGGATTCGGCTCCACGGCACCGCCACCTTCGAGAACAACATGGCAGTCAAGGAAGGGGCCATGAATAACCCGATTGTCAAGGGCCAGTACGGCGAAGCATCCAACCCCATCTTTGAGGTATTCTATATCAAGGACGCCCATGGCGTTATCGCTGATTTTTCCGGCAATCCTCCCTACGAATTCTGAGCCGGACCCGTCGGCTGAACATCCAGCTGCATGTCCCACCGGCTGTCTCATCATCCAGCCACAGGGAGCGGCGGATGAAAAAAGCAGAAAACCCTGGGGCGGTTCAGACGTGCCCCAGGGACTTTTTCTTGCAGGGAAGGCGGTGCATCGGCAGACGAAACACAGCCGAAAAGCCTTGTTCTCCCATCCCCTTCTTCCTGTTTCGACCAATCGGCTGCGATTGGTATCCTCTGGGTAACCATGCCACAATATTGTGCGTACTTTACGAAACACCAGTCGGTATATAAAATAGAAGCATGGAGGCGACTGAAATGACCACTTCGGAAATTCTGAAAATCCTGCAGAAAGATATCCACTCCACTGTATTTGCCACAGTGGATGATCAGGGACTGCCCCATACCTGTGTGATCGATCTGATGCTGGCGGACGAGGACGGCCTGTATTTTCTCACGGCAAAGGGCAAATCCTTTTATGAGCGTCTGACCGCCCGGCCCTTTATAGCCCTCAGCGGTTTGCTGGGACAGGATACCCTGTCCTCTGCGGCGATCTCCCTGCGGGGACAGGTCCGCAATATCGGACGGCGCCGGCTGGACGAAATATTTGAAGAAAATCCCTACATGAATGCACTTTATCCCACCGAAAAGAGCCGCAATGCGCTGGAGGTCTTTCAAATTTACAGCGGCGAGGGCGAGTATTTTGATCTGAGCCAGCAACCGCCCTTCCGCCAGCGTTTTTCCTTCGGCGGGGAGAAAGGGCACCAGACAGTATACCGGATCGACAGGGAAAAATGTATCGGCTGCATGGGCTGCCGCAGCGTCTGTCCCATCGGCTGCATTTCCAATACCATTCCCCGCGAAATTGACGCCAGCCACTGCCTTCACTGTGGAAATTGCTTTACCATCTGTCCGGTCAAGGCTGTGGAAAAACTGACAGGGTGAAAACAGTCTTTTGGTTTGATATGAGGAGGCTCGATGTGAACCAGATAGAGCAAATTCGTTATCTCAACAGCATTCTACTGGATGAGATGCCGGCATACCAACCACAGGCACGGGAGTTTCCGCAGGACGCAGCGGCCCAGCGCCGTCTGCTTCGCAGCCTGATGAATGTGCGGCCTCCCATCCCCCTGCAGCCGGATTTTCTCGCCGTTCAGGATGCGCTGCTGTCCGCCGAGCGAGAGGACAAAGGCGTGGTGGAGGCGGATACGCTGCCTGTCACCGCCGCGCATCCCTATATTGCCGTCTGGCAGGGAGACATCACCCGTCTGCGGGCAGACGCCATCGTCAACGCCGCCAATGCCGCCCTGCTGGGCTGCTTCTGCCCGTGCCACGGCTGTATCGACAACGCCATCCACTCGGCATCTGGACTGCAGCTGCGCGACGCGTGCAACGCACTCATGACTGCTCAGGGCTGTCCGGAGCCTAACGGATGCGCCAAGCTGACGGGCGGTTACAATCTGCCGGCCCGGTATGTGCTTCACACGGTGGGGCCTTTCATTTCCGGCCGCGTGACGCAGCGGGATAGGGAGGAGCTGGCTTCCTGCTACCGCTCCTGTCTGGAACTGGCGGCAGAACACGGGCTGGAAAGCGTAGCGTTCTGCTGCATTTCCACCGGCGAGTTTCATTTCCCCAACGATCAGGCGGCTGAGATCGCTGTACAGACCGTCACGAACTTTCTCCGGAAAAGCACTTCGATCAGAAAGGTGATCTTTAATGTTTTCAAAGATCCTGACAGGGACATCTACCGAAACCTACTGGGCGCAGATCGAGCGCCTGCGCACAGCGCTTGAGGCCGCCGATGCCGTGATGATCGGCGCCGGCGCCGGCTTATCCACCTCTGCGGGTCTGTCCTACGCAGGGGAACGGTTCAGGCGATATTTCAATGATTTTATCGAGAAATATCATATCTCCGATCTGTATTCCGGCGGCTTTTACCCGTTTGACTCTCTGGAGGAATACTGGGCATGGTGGAGCAGGCACATTTTCTATAACCGCTATGTGGACGCACCCAAGCCGGTTTACCGCAATCTGCTGAAATTGGTAAAGGATAAGGACTATTTCGTCCTCACCACCAATGTGGACCACCAGTTCCAGCGGGCAGGCTGGGATAAAAAACGGTTATTCTATACACAGGGGGATTACGGCCTGTGGCAGTGCAGTCAGCCCTGCTGCCCCAAAACCTATGATAACGAGGAACCCATGCGCAGGATGGTAGCCGAGCAGAAGGATATGCGGATTCCCGCCGAGCTGGTTCCGCACTGCCCCGTCTGCGGCAGGCCCATGACTATGAATCTGCGCAGCGACAATACCTTTGTGGAGGATGCAGGATGGCACGCCGCCGCGGAGCGATACGCTGTATTCCTGCGCCGGCATGAGGGCCTGCAGACAGTGTTTCTGGAATTGGGCGTAGGCGGAAACACCCCCGCGATCATCAAATATCCCTTCTGGAACATGACAAAAGCAAACCCCAAGGCCACATATATCTGCATCAACGAAAGAGAAGCCTTCGCCCCGAGCGAACTTCAAAAGCAGGCGCTGTGTATACAAAACGATATTGGCCAAGTCCTTGAGGATATTCTGTAGACCACGGGCAGCCGGTAATCCGAAATCCCCTCCCGCATTTTTGCAGCCGTATTGCAGCATTTGAGGCATACAGCGCTTTTCCGAACGGCACTGCTGCGCGTCAAGGATTCCATCAACTTATCCAAGT
Source organism: Candidatus Agathobaculum merdigallinarum (assembly GCA_019115425.1). Lineage (GTDB taxonomy): Bacteria > Bacillota > Clostridia > Oscillospirales > Butyricicoccaceae > Agathobaculum > Agathobaculum merdigallinarum. The sequence goes on from DXDO01000193.1 coordinate 17,012, forward strand.
TTTCTATATATGCGCACGCAGCGCGCCTCTTGCCAAGGCAGGGGGCGCGCTGATCTGTCAAAAAGAGCTTGTGTACACCGTATAAAACCGCTGGGAATGACCCCTCTTCCCCAAAAATCACTCTCCTATCATTTCACCCTCAAGAAACAAAATATCTTTGGGTTCTATGCACAGTCTGACCGCAGCCCCGCGCGCCAGCTTTCGGCAGGCCGACGTTTCCGCCGCCCAGCATATTGCGCGCTCTGCGCCGTTTGGCCTTACAAAAACCAGCGCATCCAGAGGGCCTTCCACAATCTGCTCCACTACGCCGTCAAAACAATTTTCTCCGTCGCTTTGTCTGAGGAAATGCGCATGTATCCCCACTGCCGAAAAGCTTTCAGCCACAGGCGGCTGTACGGAAAGCGTTATGTTCCATGCCGGAATATATACCTTCCCAGCGCCGGCCGCCTGCGCATAGGCGATATTTTTACAACCCGTCAATAGGGCGGACTGCACGGTTTGCGGATCGTGAAACAATTCGCTTCGTTTACCGGCTCTGTCAATAAACCCGTTATTGTAGACCAATACGCAGTCACACATATGATATATTTCGTCCCTGCTGTGAGAAACCATCAAAACAGGTCCATCGAAATTGCGCGCAAGCTCAAGCACTTCCCGCTCGGTTTTCCAGCGCAGATGGCTGTCCAGCGCCGAAAAAGGCTCGTCCAGCATAAACATTTCCGGCTGGTTCACCAGCATCCGCGCCAATGCAGCGCGCTGCTTCTGTCCGCCGGACAGCTGCCACGGACGTCTGTCCGCCAAATCCTTCAGCTGCATTTTTTCCAGCATTTCATTTGCTCTTGCAAGCTGTGTCCTGCGGTCCAGATCGCTGTGACGCAATCCCGTCAAAACATTTTGCAGAACCGTCATATTGGGGAACAGGGCATACTCTTGAAAAAGCAAGCCCGTTTTCCGTTTCTGCGGCGACAGGTTAATATGCTTTTTGCTGTCGAACAAAACCCTGCCGTTCAGAGAAATATAGCCGCTGTCCGGCGTTACGATACCGGCAATGCAGCGCAGGGTCATGCTTTTGCCGCATCCGGATGCGCCCAGAAGGCCGACGATTTCTTTTCCTGATTCAAATGCCACCTGCAGCCGAAATGAACCAAAGTCTTTCTTGATATCCACAATCAGGCTCATGTGTTTCACTCCATCCGCTTTGTTTTCTTATTCTTTTCCCGCTGCTCCAGCATATTTACCAGGATTAAAACCACTGTGGAGATGATCAGATTGATAATGATCCACTGCATGGCCAACGTTTCATTATCCGTTCGCCAAAGCTGATACACCGTTGTCGAGATCGTTGCCGTTTTGCCCGGCGTATACCCGACAATCATGCTTGTCGCTCCATATTCCCCCAGCGCCCGCGCAAACGTCAGTACGGTTCCCGCCAAAATACCCTGCCGGCAGGCCGGCATCGTAATCCGCCAGAAAATATACCGTTCGGACAGACCCAGTGTCTGCGCGGAATACCGCAGGGTCTGGTCAAAGGATTCAAATGCGCCGCGGGCAGTCCGGTACATCAAAGGGAAAGACACCACAGCGGCAGCCAGGATTCCGCCGTAACAATTCATCGGAATTTTAAACTGAAAGGTTTCCAGAAGCCATATGCCGACCGGTCTTTTGGTTCCAAAAATACACAGCAGGAAATAGCCCACTACCGTTGGCGGCAATACCAATGGAAGCGTCAGAAATACATCCAGCACGCCCTTGATCCAGCGTGGCAAGCGGCAAATAAGATGCGCAGCATAAATCCCTGCAAAAAAAACGATTACCGTAGCGAACAGCGCGATCCGCAGCGAATTATACAGCGGAAACCAATCCACTTTTTATCCTCCTTTTGTGCGCATTATTGGGCTGCGGCCGGCGAAAAACCGATCTCTTCAAAAACCTGCATCGCGGCGTCATCCTGCAGATAATCCAGAAAAGCCTGCGCCTGCTCCGGATACTTGGAATTTTTCAGCAGCGCCGCGGGATAAATCACCTGGCTGCACATATCCTCCGATGCCTGCGCCACAATGGTCAGACCGGCGGAATTCGCATCAGTCGCATACACAATGCCGCAGTCTACCGAACCTTCCGCCACCTGCGTGGTCACTTCTTTGACATTCGAGCCGTAAGTAATCTTGTTTTCGCTTTCCAGCTGCTCCAGCAGTCCAAGGCCCTGCAGGATTTCTTCCGAGTATTGGCCGACCGGAACATCGTCGTTTCCAAGGGCGATCAGATTGCTTTTTTCCCCGATCTCTTCAAATGCGTTGATTCCGGCAGGATTTCCTTCCGGAACAACCAGCACCACCTTGTTTTCCAGCAGGTCGATTCTGGTTTCCGGATCGATATAATCCAATCCGTCCGGATTTTTTTCCGCATCCTGCGTTGCATCCAGTTCGTTCATCTGCTTCTGTGCCGCCGAAATGAAAATATCACATTCCGCGCCTTCCTCGATTTGTGTTTTCAGCGTGCCGGAGGAATCAAAATTGAATACGAGCGATACTTCCGGCGCAACTTCTTTATACTGCTCGGCGATCTCTGTCAGCGCTTCCGTCAGCGACGCCGCCGCAAAAACCGTCAGCTCTACCGCCTCTTCCTGCGTATCCGACGCGGTAGCTTCGCTGCTTTCGCCTGTGCTGCTGCAGCCGCCCAGCATGCCGCTCATCATCACGCCTGCCAATCCAAAGGCCAGTCCCTGCTTGATCTTGTTCATTTTCATTTCAATTTCTCCTTATTGAAGTTTTTACGCTATTCTTAAACAAGATAACGTATCTATATAAAAGAGGCCGGACGACCTCTTTTATTTCCGATTTATTCCTGCGGCATATTCCAGTTAAAGTATTTCCAGTACGGCTCCGCCGCGCGGGCCTTGAAGTCGGCGATGGATTCCTGATCCCACTCGTAGGTTCCCTTACCGGTTGCCTGTCCCAGTTCTCCCTTCTCCACATGTTCGATGACAAACGGCAGCGCTTCCTTGGCGTCGCACAGATCGGGCAGCAGATAGTTTTCCACACTCTGCACCTTATCCAGGCCGAACGCGTCCTGATGCTCCAGCAGGCCCACAGAGGTATAGCGCGGCATAAAGCTGTACATCAGTGCCTTATCGATATCCCGCGGTTCAACCAGACCGCGCTCGATCATATGATAGGCCTCGCGTACCAACGCATGCTGCAGACGGTTTGCGATAAAGCCCGGTGCGCTTTTTTTCATTACGCATACCTTGCGGCCACAGCTTTCCAGCATGTCATACGCCGTCTGCACCGCATAATCGCTTGTGATGGACGCGCGAACCAGCTCTACAAAGGGAACCAGATGCGGCGGCAGGAAGGGATGCGCTACCACCAGTTTTTCCGGACAGCTTTTCAGGCCTGCATTCAGGGTTTCAGGCGACATTGCCGACGTGGTGGAAACAATGACCTTGAAGCGTTCGCAGTGCTTCTCGATCTGCTCATAAATCGAATACTTCACATCCTTATCCTCGAATGCGCACTCAAAAATCAGTTCTGCATCTTTGAGATCTGCATAATCGAGCGTGATATGTAAGTACTTTTCGCAGATGGCAGTCTGTTCCGCTGTGACCAGTCCCCGTTCTTCCAGCGCGCGATAGGTTTCCAGCCAGTTTTCCCGCGCTTTGGCCGCCAGCTCTTCGCTGATCGCGAGCATCGTTGTGTCATATCCGTTGCCGGTGAACAACGCCGCCAAGCTGACGCCGATTGCACCGGTGCCGATAATCGCTACTTTCTGTTCTGCCGCTTTACTCATTGCTGTGCTCCTTTCAATTCTTCATTCTGGTGCCTTTTGGGCCTTCATTATAGACAACAGCTGACTGAGGTGTTCTTCCACCGCCTGCTGTAATCCATCTGCATCACATGCTTTCAGCCGATCCAAAATCTTCCGGTGCCTTGCAGCGAGGAACGGTAAGTTTCGGTTTGCCAGGCTTGTTCCGACAAAAAGCCATTGCTTAATATGGCATTGCTCCCATAAACGGCATAGCAAATCGTTACTCGATGCCTCGATAATCAAATCATGAAACTGAGCGTCATAGCGGACGTATCGCTCTACATCCTGCCGCATTGCCGCCTCCTCCATCAGAAACAGCGCCTGCTCCACCTGTTCCATCTGAGAAGGCGTGATATGTCTCACCGCCTGCCGCACAGCCAATATCTCCAAGGCGCCTCGTACCTGATAAAAATTTTCAATTTCCTCAAGCGTAACCTTTTTGACATAGGTTCCGCAGTACGGGATCTGTTCGATCAGCCCGCTGAATTCGAGCTGTCGGATTGCTTCACGCACTGGGGCCTGTGATACCCCCAGCTGATGCGCAATCTGTGTTTCCACGATTCGGTCCCCCGGCTGTAGTTCCCCTTGCAAAATAGCTTCTTTGATATATTGACTGACCTGATCACGTAACAGACGCTTTGACATTTTATTGTTCGATTGCATTTCTTTCGCCCCCATCTATAGCTGCATCTGCACGCGAAAAGTATTCCGCAAATAATTTTTGTGCTGTCTGCTCCAACTGTTCTTCAAATTTCAAATACTGCCCAACCAACCAACGGCATTCCGGAGTGATTTCTGAGCCTCCGCCGTCTGCGCCGCCAACCCGTCTGCGCAGCAGGCTGACACCCAATTCCTTTTCCGCGTTTTTGATCACGCGCCATGCCTTGCTGTATGCCATGCCCATCGTATGCGCGGCCTCATTTAGCGAATGGCTTTGATCGACCAGCAGCAGCAGTCTGGCAAGTCCCGGTCCCCAGAATTTCCGTTCATTTTTGAGCGCTACTTTCAAAGAATAGGTAAACATCCCATTCCCTACTCCTGGGCTGCACACTCCCGCGCCAAACCGCACAGGGTCTCGACGGCGTGCGGCAAGGCCGGAAGAATGGCGTGAAGGCATTCGCGTACTGCCTTTGGGCTGCCCGGCAAATTGATAATCAATGAGTGTCCGCGCACCGCCGCAATCCCGCGGGACAGCATCCCGCGGCTGGTGATGCGCATACTTTCCGCGCGCATTGCTTCCGCAATCCCGGGCACCAGCTTTTCCGCAACCTCCAAGGTCGCTTCCGGTGTAACGTCACGAGGTGCCAGACCTGTGCCACCCGTTGTCAGTATCAGCTCCGCTTTGTTTTCATCCGCCAGCTGACGCAGACAGGCTGCGATCTGCTCCCTGTTGTCTGGGACCATCCCGGTCCATACCACCGTGCTCAATGTGTCAAGGCTTTCCACGATGGCCGGTCCGCTCAGATCCTGCCGCTCTCCCCTGCTGCCACTGTCGCTGATCGTCAAAACAGCCGTTCGGAAATTCATTCTTCTGCCCCTCTCTGCTCCACAACGCGGATTTCGTCTCCCGGACGCACTTCCCCTTCCGACAGCACTTTGACAAAGATCCCTTCGGTGGGCATGATGCACATACCGACCTTCTGAAAGATCTCGCAGTCGTGATGGCACTTTTTCCCGATCTGCGTCACCTCTGTCAGACAGGGGCCGATGCGCAGTCTGGTGCCAACCGGCAGGCTGTGCAGCACGATTCCCTTGGTCGTAATGTTTTCCGCGAATTTTCCGACTGTCAGATCGGGCACGCCCATTGCCCGCATTTTTTCAATGCTCTCCTCGGCGAGCAGGCTGATCTGCCTGTGCCAGTTGGCCGCATGAGAATCCCCTACGATTCCATGATCCGTTTGCAGGCGGACTGACTCAACCGGATGCTTGACCGTTCCTTTCCGCTCGCTCACATTGACCGATACCACAGTTCCCGACAAATTTTTCATCCTCCAATTCGGTTCATCGCGCGCTGCGAATGAAACATCGTTTCAAAAGCGTGTCCACACGGTTTGTTGAAAACAGCATTGCGTATGGTTTCAAGCAACACCTCGTCCGGCCGGCCGAGCGCAGCGCGCAGATCGGTTTCTTCATTATGACCCAGACACATACGGATGTGACCGTCGCTGGTCAGCCGTACCCGATTGCAGTCCGCGCAGAACTTATGTGATACCGGGCTGATGAAGCCAACCCGTCCGCGGAAGCCTTCGCCTGCATAATCTTCACTTGGCTGATTGGGATCGCGCGGTGCGATCCGAACCAGTTCCGGATGGCCTTCCAGCACCTCACCGCTGGTGATCCGCCGGCTTGCGTCCTCTCCGAGCTTGCCGATCGGCATCAGTTCGATAAAACGGATATCCAACGGATATTCCTTTGCCAGACGGATAAAGTCATCGATTTCGCCGTCGTTAACGCCGCGCACCAGCACCGTATTGATTTTCACACGCTGCATCCCGCAGGCGATCGATGCTTCCACGCCCTGCAGCACATCGGACAGATGGCCGCCGCGCGTCATTTTGCTGTATCGTTCCTTACACAGGGAATCCAGGCTGATGTTCAGCCGCTGCAGCCCTGCCCTGCGGAGATCCCATACCCGTTTTTCCAGCCCCTGCGCGTTCGTGGTCATACATAGATCCTTTACCTCATCGTGCCGCGCAATATCCGCGATGATATCCTCCAAATCTTTCCTTACCAGCGGCTCGCCGCCGGTGACCCGCACCTTGTTTACGCCCAAAGCAATCATCTGCGCGACGATTCGGGAAATCTCTGCCGCGGTCAATTCATTTTCCGCCTTAAAACAATCATTGCTGTCGCGGCAATAGATGCACTGAAGATTGCATCGCTCCGTAATCGACAAGCGCAAATAATTTATTTCACGTCCGAATTGATCGCGCATGACGCCGACTCCTTTCCATTACCCTTTTCCAAATCCACAGTTTGGATAAGTGCATACCGCGCAATTCCGACATAGGCCGCCGTGTCCCAATTTTTTGATATCTCGTATGGTCACATGCTCGCCTGCGAGCAGACGCGGAACCACAAGATCGAATACGCTCGTTCCATGATACATCACGCATCCCGGCAGCCCGACGACAGGCACCTCTTCCAGATATCCCAGCAGGAACATCGCGCCCGGCAAAACCGGCGCGCCATAGGTTTCCACCTTTACGCCCGCCTGCCGGATTCCTGCGGGCGTGCGGTCATCCGGATCAACCGACATGCCTCCGGTCACCGCAATCAGCTCCGCGCCTGCCTGCTTGAGCTGCAAAATGCAGTCTGCAATCATCCGATCGTCATCATCGGCGAACAGCTGCTCCATGACCGTGCTTCCATAGGCAGCAAACTTTTGCCGCAAAACGTCTCCGAAGCGGTCCTGAATCAGCCCGTGATAGATTTCGCTTCCCGTGGTCACCAGACCAACCTGCATCTTGCGCAGCGGCACCACCCGAACAAACGCTCCGATCGACTCCGCCCGCTCGACAACGCTCTCCTTGACAAACAGCGGTATGACACGCGTGCCGGCAAGCAGTTCTCCCTGCTGCACGACCACATTCTGATGGATTGAAGCAAACATGACCTCGTCGTCATCAATCAGGCGCTCCAACGCTTCCGGATCGATTTTCAGCAATCCGTCTGCCGCCGCATGCAGTTCGACCTTTCCCTCGCCCTTTTCAACGAGCGCAACATTTTCTCCTGCTGCAGCTGCCGCAATGCGCCGGGCCGCGTCGTCCTCATGCACATCATCCGCTGCCGGATCGATGACATACAAATGTTTTTTTCCCATTGTCAGCAGCACGGGGATATCTTCCTGGGCGATCACATGTCCCTTCTTAAAGCGGCTGCCCTTAAATTCTCCTGGAATGATCTGTGTCAAATCGTGGGCCAGAACTGTTCCAACCGCATCTTCCACTAAAACCGTTTTCATCATGACACCTCATATATTCTGTTCCATATGCTTTTCGCTGCCTGATACCGCATGGCGGCTGCCTGACAGGCCCTGTCATTTCCCTGATATTTTTTTGCGGCTGCTCCAAACCGTTCTTCCAATGTGACGGAAGCCGTTCCCTGCACCATTTTATCTGCCAAATACAGTATCGTTGCCTCCGACAGCGTGCCCATCTGTGACGGCAGCAGCTCCATATGCGTTGAAACAATTTCCGCTGTTTTGCTGTATCCCATCTCCAACAGCGCTTGCGCGATCACCGCCGCATGATGCGGCCTGACCCGTGCCGCATCGTGTAATCTGGCAGCGGCAGACAGCAATGCGCGATCCAGTTTGACATGCTTGACCTGATCCGCCAGTTCCATGCTCTTTCGCTCCACAGCTTCGCAATGCGCCCTGATCCGGTCGTTGGATGCAAAATGCTGATGCAGCATTTGTATCTCTGCCTCTGTCGGCGGGCACGACCCGCGGTATACCACTATCTTTTGATAGTCCTGCACCGTGTCGGCGTCCAGCAGGCACCCTTCATCTTCCGCAGCATACTGTGCGGTAAGCAGTTGTGATAATGCGCCCTTTAAGCCTTTTTCTCCGCGATATTGCAGAACAGCCGGCACCGCATCCGCACGAAGCAGCAGCGGATGGCCGTTCTTGCCATGCACGCTCGGCCAGACTGCCTGTACACCTTCATTTCTCATTTTTTCCAGCAGTCCATCGATCAATTGCGGGGAAAACATCGGCACATCCGCCGGAAGGATCAGAATTTGGTCTGATTCCATCTCTGCGCGCAGCCCCAGGCAGACTGACACAAACATATCCGTCTCCGTATAGGCGTCGTTATACACAAAACGAGCCGGCAGGCCCGCCAATGCCTGCTGCACGGCGTGCGACTGATTTCCGGTCACCACGGTCAGCGTATCCGCGCCGCCTTCCAAAAGCCGCTGTGCCGTAATGTATATCATCTGCCGGCTGCCCAGCGGCAGCAGCGACTTGCACATACCCATACGGCTGGATAGACCCGCCGCTAAAATCACTGCACCTGTCATAATTTCCCGTACCGAAAAGCGATCAGCTCCGCCATAATGGAGACTGCAATTTCCGCCGGCGTCTGCGCTCCGATCGACAAACCGATCGGCGAATGCACCTTTTGCAGCTTTTCTTCTGCCGTGCCGTCCTCCATCATTTTCTGATAGATCAAATCGCGCTTTTGACGCGAACCAATCATCCCAATATAGCCTGCATCTGTCTGCACCGCCCAAGTCAATGCCGCGCGGTCACCCAGATGTCCGCGGGTGATAATGACCACCATATCCTGCTCCTGCAGCCCCGTGATATCGATGTTCTCAAAGGCATCGACCACTACTTTTTCCGCTTCAGGGAATCTGGTATCGGTGGCATATTCCGCCCTGTCCTCGATCACGGTTACCGGAATTTCCAATAAATCTGCAATGCGCGCGATCTGTAAAGAAACATGCCCGCCGCCGCAGATATACAGTCTGCCTTTGTCCACAGTCTCCAGCGCTTGGATGAGTTGCTCATCCGCTGCGTTTCCGCTGTAATACCGGATAGACAGCAGTCCTTTCCCGCCGCAGATCAAATCGGAGTTGGCGGCGTCTTTTGACGACATATCAAAAGACAGCTCTGCATCCGTTCCTTCTGCTATCACCTGCTTTGCTTTTTCAATAGCATCCTTTTCCATCAAACCGCCGCCGATTGTGCCTTCAATGCTGCCATCTGCCCGCACCAGCATGGTTGCGCCCTGATGGCGCGGCATTGAACCGCTGGCTTCCGCGATTTCCACCAGTGCAAACGGCTGGCGCCTGCTGCACATGTCCCGAATCGCTTTGCTGATCATTTTCAATTCTGTCACCCTCGTTTACTCGCCGCGAAAATTGCCTTGCTGAAAGCCGCCTTGTCTTTTCCCTGCGCGATCCACGTTTTCGCTTCTATCGGCATCGCCCTGCGCACTCTTTCATAAAGCGCTGGTTCGGCAAAAACAATGCATCCTGTCAATTTGCAGTAGGCCTCGATCGTTTGTCTTCCGACCTCATCTGCCGCAACCTGCAAAACGGCAGTGCTGATGCCGCATACGCCGCATATTTTTGCAGCGACAAGCGCCGCCTCTCGATCCGCAGCCTCTACAACCAGCACGATATCCACGCCAGTATTTATCACTTCCGTTGTTTCACCAAAAGATAGCGCTTTTAACATTATTCATACCCACGCAAAACTGAATCCAACATGGATCGTCCCCACCACCCGATCAGGAACTGGAGACGATCCCCCTGTCCTTACTTTTGATTGGTCAAATACTTATAGCAGCGAATCACATTGGTGCGCTGCACATATTCCATGCTTTCCGGCTGTCCGATATCCATGGGATAGCGATCGGCGAAGCTGATGTTTCGAACACAGGTATCCATGTCCCAGCCTTTTGCAATGCCCTTTCCTACCGCGTCGATCCATTCGTAAATAAAAGATCTCTGCTTTGCAATGTAGGATTTGTCACAGACCGGCCCATGGCCCGGTACGAAATAATCCACATCCAGGGTTTCGATAAAGTCCAGGGTTTTCAGCAGGCATCCGATATCTGCTGAATGCAGCC